>JAGGXT010000073.1 GCA_021162905.1 Candidatus Odinarchaeota archaeon
GCAATTATTGATTTTCACGGGCAGTACGTATACCTTATAGCAAATAGGCTAAACGAACTAGGCGTTAAGAACATAAGCGTTAAAACATATGACGAATTGAAAAAGGTGAATAATCTAAAAGGGATTATTTTAAGTGGTGGCCCATATTCGGTATATGAGAAAGGTGCGAAAACTATAGATAAACGGATATTTGACCTTGATGTACCGATTCTCGGTATTTGCTATGGTCATCAATTGATTGCGTATCTTCTTGGTGGAGAGGTAGGTAGAGGTACTCCAGAGTTTGGTTTTTCCATTTTTAGACCTCGGCAAGATATACTCTTCAAAGGGTTAGACAAAGAGGAAATTGTTTGGATGAGTCATTGTGATGAGGTTTTTTCCATTCCTCCATCTGGAGAGGCTCTTGGCTCTACCGATTTATGTAGGATTGCTGCATATAAGGTAGGAGATAATATATATGGTGTTCAATTTCATCCAGAAGTATCTCATACACTTAAGGGTAACGTCATTTTAAGGAACTTTGCATTTAAGATTTGTAAGGAAGCGAAGAGAGGTTGGGACGTTAAGAGTTTTATAAATAAAACGATAGAGCATCTGAGAGAAAATATCAATGGAGTTGCAATTCTCGGTTTTTCTGGTGGTGTTGACTCAACAACTTGCGCTGCCCTTGCAAGAAAGGCTGGTATTGACGCTCATATAATTTTTGTGGACCATGGTTTTATGAGAAAAGAGGACAAACTGGGTAAGATCTTTAAAATGTTTGACGTCAAATATATAGATGCTTCTGATATGTTTTTTGATGCTGTTAAAGATGTATTAGACCCAGATGAGCGTAGAAGAATAATTGGAAAATTGTTTATTGATATATTCGAGGAGGAGGCAAAATCTGTAGGTGCAAAGTATTTAATTCAAGGAACTATAGCACCTGATGTTATTGAATCTACAAGGGGTGACGATTCTAAGGGATCGGGATTTATAAAGATACACCATAACGTTGGAGGTCTGCCTGAGAAATTAAATTTGAAAATTATAGAGCCATTGAGGCCATTATTCAAATATCAAATTAGGCTTTTAGCTAAAGCGTTAGGACTGCCAGACTATATTGTGAAGAGGCAACCATTTCCTGGTCCGGGATTGGCTGTTAGAATCGTTGGCCGAATTACCAAGAGTAAAGTTGACATACTAAGGGAAATCACTCATGTTACCAGTACTTTTCTTAGCAAGTATGGGTACTCTCAATATTTTGCAGCTATGATTCCAATTATTGGTCATCATGTTAGTGACGGATTTGTATTTGAAGTAGGTTCTATAGGCGTGAAAGGCGATAGTAGGGTCCTAGCAAACATACTTAGCGTGGATATAGATTGGGACAGTTTATCATATTATGATCTTCTAAAACTTCAAAGCCGTTTAACAAGCAAATACGAGAATATAACAAGAGTTATTGCCAAAGTTATGGGGAACTACATAAAAGGAAAGGATGCGATTGTAATTCGTGTCGTCACTACAGAAGATTTTATGACCGCTACGCCAGCAAATGTTCCAATAACGGAGTTGAGGAAAATTGCAAGATATGCTTTAAGATTCAATTCTATCAAATATGTGGGTTATGAGATTACAACAAAACCCCCCAGCACAATAGAACTTATATAGCTACTAGAATTCGTAAAATACGTAAAATTTAGGCAATCTTTTTCTGAAATCTTCTATAATATCTCTCTTTGAAAAAATAACAGCTCCTCCAATAATTTCGGCTTTTGCTTTTTCAGCTATTTTAATTAAAGCCTCAAAAGTTTTTCCAGTCCGCAATATATCATCGACTATTAATACCCGATCATCTCTTTTAAGCAGTTTCTTAGGAAGGTAGAATTTCCTTTGATGAATTCCTGGACCATAAGTCATTGTGATTTGATAAAAGCTCTTGACGCCTGTCTCCTCTCTATCTTTAACGTAAGCTATTTTGGCTTTTAACCTCTCAGCGACAATAGTTCCAAATGTTATCCCATCAACTGCCATCGTTAATACAACATCAGCCGTAACATCAATTTTTTCGGCCAACCAGCGAAGTAATAGAACATCCGATAAAACTGATGAAATATCAATAATATCTCCAGAGAAACTAACTTTTTTTCTAATAAGCTCAGAGATGCCAATTGAATTAAAAAGGGAAATTATCTTTTGTGCCCTTTTTACATTAGGCAAATTTTTATAAGAAACATATCTCGCTAAGACCGGAGTGCGTATTCCTAACTTTTTTTCCAACTCACGATATGTGAAAATCTCTTTTAATAGAATAAGTTTATTCACGGCCTCCATTCTCACTCTATAATCTGTCATTTTTCCATCATATGATTTATGGTTACTCCTTATTAAAATGTTTTTAGTGCAATTATGCGCTTTCGCAAACTTTTCATAACATTAATATAATACTTTAAAGTATAATACTTTTGGGTATAATTATGATCCTCATTAATAGAGCATGAATTAAATTTCCTGGAAAGATTATGGAATGAGATTAACTTCGAGCGCAGGCAAGCGTATGTCCGCTATAAGAGGTTCTCGTGGCATCCCAAGCATTTATATAGGAAATATGCCCCATTAATAGGCTCAGCAACAGCACAACAAGTCATTAAAAAAGAACAACAAGGCTTGGAGGAGTTTTCCTAAAACTAAAGAGACTTGAGAGACTGGAAAGACTACCTCCTGGAATAGAGGTAGTAGAGGTTAGTGAATATAAGACTTCAAGCGTATGTCTAAGATGTGGTTCAAGTAAGGTGATTAGAAGAGTGTGTCAACGTCTATCAGTAAAGTTCATGAAACCTGTATTTAGGCTCATATGGTACACTCTTTAACTTTCCCTTAAGATAGTCATCTATGATATCTTTTATTTTCCCCTGGGCACCAGTAATTACTTTTATTCCCAGCTGCTCAAACCACTGCTTTGCTCTAAATCCCATACCCATAGCTATAACTACGTCAACACCCCTACTTTTTAGATATTGTGGTATCTGCCCTGCTGCATGACTCATAGCAGATGGATTTTCCTCAACTTCAACGTTAATGATCTTATTATCTTTTATATCTACAAAAACATAGTAAGCAACTCTACCAAAATGTTCTCCTATGTAACCCTCCAAGCCCTTGTTATCATTAGATGGAATAGCGATTCTCATTTTATTTTCCTCCGATATCAACTATTTATTTGGCTATGCACAAAAATATATATAATTTTATGGTTACAAAATGGAACCCGTAAAAAATAAGAATCTCCCAGCTTTAGCCATGGAGAGCGTCAAAAGTTGGAACGACATTTCTAATATAAAATACGGATTTTTCACCTTAATTAGTGCAGAAGCTCCGAGAAAATAAGACGCTATTTGATAAACACAGTAACTTTGTTGATGTCTTTCTTTCTGCCTTTTATTCGTGGTTCTTTTGATGGATAACCAAGTGCTAGAATTGCCATCAAATCCAAGTTTTTGTCTTTTATTCCCAAAACTTCATTAAATTCATCTTTCATCAGCATTGGAACACCGAGCCACACAGAGCCTATGCCCATGCTCCAAGCTGTGAGAATCATATTTTCGATCGCTGCCGAGAGACTTTGAACTGCCCACAAGTATTCAAAATCTGAATATTCATCTTTACAGACTTTTTCTCTCAAATCCACATAGGCAGCAATATATAAGGGGGCATAATACCTTTTCTCTCTAATTATTTTTTCCTTCCACTCTGCCAGCTTTTTCTCATCAGCCATCCTTCTTAAAACCTTCTCTGCATAAATTATATGCGCTTTTATTATTAAGTCAAAGAGTCTCTTTCTAACAGTCTCTTTTTCAATAACAACGAAAAACCATTGCTCAGCGGCACTTGCAGTAGGAGCTCTGATACCAGCTTTGATTATCTTATCTATTATATCATTAGGTATAGGTTTCAACTCAAAGTGCCTTATAGAACACCTAGAGTTAATAATATCAATTAGATCTCTCATTTTATCACCAATAAAACAAAAAGAAGATTTGTTATATATGATTTTTACCTTGTAGCTTTTTTCGGCACTTGAAAAAGAGTTAGTGGAAAAGTAGCGGGAGTCATCTGCATCACCGCAAGGTTTATAGCATCGTCCCGCCACTTTCCAGCACATGCCCTACACAAATACATTATTAATTGACGCAGAAGAATGTTTAAAGATTATTGAACAAAAACTCGATAACAGTCAATACTCCTCCAGAATAGCGTCTTCAATCGCCGAGCAAATCGATGCGAAGCTGCAGTACACCGACAGCTGACTCTCAACATTATATATATGTTAACAGTCTTATTCTTCGTAGTAATTAAGAAAAATTTTGTCCGTATATTGAGATGTTCCCTGTTTCAACTCTTAGTGGATGATTTTATGTGAAAGCGTTGCATAAATCAGCAAGATTATGGATATAAAAAGTTTTTCGCGGCTCATTTTCCTAAAATGAGGACCCCTATTTTATGAATGAGGCAACGGCTCCATTTGGAATATATCCATACAACTTTGCTGATGTTGCAGTAGCTACTGTAATAGTAGTGGTAGCTGTTGCAGTGTACATACTTGTTAGAAGAAGAAAAAGATTTTGACAATTTTTCATTTATATATGAGGAACACTCCAGAGCCTTGCTTAGGTAGACAAGAACAATATTTGTATAAAACAAGATGTAATTATTGAGTTGTTTTCCAGAGGTGTTACAGAGAAAATTGAAATAATGTGTCTTCAGAATCCTCATTCTTCTAAGGGCTTAACCCATAGAAGCAAGAATCTCTCAGCTTTAGCAGTGGAGAATGTCAAATACTGATAGAATATATTATTGGCAATATGAAAAAGGTTGTGCCAATTTTTCATAACTACTCTTGAGGAATGGAGTAAATATGCATTGTTTTCTTGCATTTACTTTTTATATTGAGAATTCTAGTTACTGTTACTGAAAAATAAAAGATTTTTATATTGTTCTTGATACAGTTAAATTAACCCAAGGAATGAGATATAAAAATGTGATTTATATGAATGCAAATAGTTGGTTACAAAAAGGTAGAGAATTCCTAGAGGAGGCAGAGCACGCTTTCAATAGGAACAGGCATTGGTTTGTATGCTTTAATGCTCATTAAGCAGCTGAATTTTTCTTGAAAGGAAAACTTTTAGAAAAGTGTGGCTCATTTTCATTTACACATGATCTCGCAGTCTTACTTAGAGAACTATGTGCATGCGTTGATATAGATGTACCAAAAGATGTGCTTCTGGCAACTCAATTTTTAACACCACATTATATTGAGAGTAGATACCCAGGAACCAAAGGAATAAGTTATGATAAGAGTCTATCTTCGAACTGTTTAGAGATGGCTAAAAAATCATAGAGTGGAGTGATAAACTTTGAAGTTAGAGATATTTAAATACAGACGAGAACAGATTCTTAAATATCCAGAAATGTTCAACGATTTTGTTGATAAGCTAATTAATGCATATAATGGGCAAATCACAATAATTCTATTTGGTAGTAGAGGAAGAAGAACTAACAAAGAGTCGAGTGATTTTGACATAATGATTGTGTTGCAGAAAAAACGCTTGAAGATTATAAAAAGATATATCAATTGAAACCAACTGGATTGCCAGCTGATATGGTTATTGTTACTCCTGATGAGCTAAAAGACCAAGTAATTAAACAAATGTTAGTGGGATCAAAGATAGTATATAATGGTCTTAACTGTTTTAAAGAAAAGGCAACTCAATAAAAGTTTACTAAGGCAAAGCTTTACTATTTATAACCAAATAAATAAACTAAAATAATCGCTTCAAGAAAGATACTTCCTAGCGATATTGCTTATTTTTCTGTAGAGAATGGGACGTTATTACATACAAAAATCCCTCAATTATTAAATTCATCGAATCCTCAACTAGATTAATCAATATGATAAAAAATGTAGAGGGGTCTCGATTTGCTCTTTTAAAGTAACTAATTTTTATTTAACAACTTCTAAATTGCCAACAATTTCTGTACCCTCCTTAATCGTATTAAAAACTGTTCCATTTCTTTCCACAAGTTCTTTTAGCCGTTCTATTTTCTCATATGACTCGTTGCTCCTTATTCTTATTTTATATTTTATCTTTGTAACCTTTGCTTTCATTTTCGGCCTTTCTGCATCTATGTCAATTTCAATAGATTCTATCTTAAGATTCATCTTTCTAGATAATCTTCCGTAATTTACTATCATACATCCCCCAATTGCCGCAAGTAGTACTTCTGTTGGATTGGGCCCTTCATCATTACCATCTGTTTTTGTGTCTACTACCAAGTTGAAATGCCTGATTGTGACTTCTGACTGTACATTTCCTCTCCATTTAACATAAGCATGGTATTTTAGTACCTCTGATTCAACTTCCTTTAGCGGCATATGAATCACCACCCGTATGAATATTTCATTCTATTTAAAAAAATGCTTATAAAAGCAATAAGTAGACGATCCGAGAAATTTTCCCTCTTTCAAAAAATGTTTATAAAATTTTATTGATGTGTTAGGGAAACTGTTCTTAAAGTATGTTAAAGTACTATCAATAAATGATTCTAGAAATCTACAAGAAGTTTCATGATTTCGGAAATCATATTTTTCACACTCCATCTTGGAGAGGAGCTCCTGATGTTGCATTCAAGTGGTATAATAAATTTGTAGAGACACTTAAGAAAAAGATTAGAAAAATGCAGTAATTGTTTCAATCGATAGAAAAACTAGTTGCTCTAAAGTCATTCAAGCTACTCACATTTATTTTTTCAACGGTATATTAGTTTTGTATATCGTAAGTTAAAATTTTTTCTATAATTGTAATCTAAGAGGATGAATGAAAAAGGTTATACATCTATAGTAACATCTTGAGAAATAGCTATTTCTTTAAAAATAAAGATAGGAATTTCAATTTCATAGTCAAAACTCAGTCGCCTTTTAAACTTTAAATTTAAAAGCCACTCTGTATAAAAGATGGGTGTATATATAGTGGGTGTTGCAACATATGGAAGTTCTAATTTGAATGAAAAACTCATTGGTTCATTACCAATGATTTTAAGATCCTTTGCGATCGTAGTATCTTCCAAAAACTTTCTTGAACACTCAGTTAAATAATATCTTCTCGAGAATGGCCTTTCGAGAACTGCAACAAATATGTCGGATAAGAACTCAGAATACTTTAGAGTTGCGGTAACCTCATTTATCTTCATGTCTTTATCTGAGAGAATAGTAACTTTACCTTTCATAGTACTACCTAACGTAAATGCTTTTTTCTCAAGGAAAATAGTAAATTTAGTTGAATCTAGTAGAAACGTGCTCTCCAAAGGATCATTAACAAAGGAGAAAGCTGGAAAAACTTGGCCTACATGAATTGGATAATCCACAGCTATCGTATTACCAACACCAGTTATTACAGTAACATTTACAAACCATCTATTTATAACTCGACATCCAGAAAATGCAGGAATTGAGTCTTCGGGGATATGTAGCTGTCTCTCAAAATAGACGCCATTCTGAGGAATTGTAAATGCTCCAGCCACACGCTCCTCATGAGAGAAAAACACATACTCTTTATGACCCCTCATCCGATGTCTCTTTTTCCAAGTAGAACTACTAGAATAATAAGAGTATGCATAATGTAAATCGGCCTTGCTTACAAGCTTAAGGAATACCCCCTGAATATATATAGGAGCTGTAGGAATTAACCAACACCTAACATTAATTATATCACCAGGATGATAACTCGTCCTATCTGTTTGAACATATATGTTAATTTTGGGATATGGCATCATATGGATCGCCCCATCAGGATTGAATTAATGTTCACTAATCTCGTCTTTAGTAACTTTCTTAACTACCTTTATAGGAACTTCAATACGCTTGTCCAAACGTAGTGGTAAATCTAATTGTAAAACAAGAATCCATTTTGAAGAAAAATACCTATTTTCCTCAGAAAACCAAAGCAACGGTGGTAGGTTTACTGAGAATTGAGCTTCTAACTTATCTCCTTCAGTAAGTTTAACTTTATCATGTACATTAACACGTTGATAGAGTTTTGTAAAGGAACATACTGGATTCGTGAAACGAGAATCCAAAGCAAGAATTACATTCTGGGGGACTTCCTCACCATATACTAAGTAAGCATTCACAGCATTAATCTTTACCTTACCTTTTGTACAAACTATGGTAACTTTTCCGTTAATTGTTTCTCCAGGAAGAAAATATTCCCTAGGTAATTCAATAATAACCCTCAAATTTTTCTCAATTTTTTCAAATGTTTTAGGCCTGATAAAATCGTCTTTAGATACACTACGTGAAACATTTAATACCTTTTCTGTAGTGTATTCTCCAAGCGTAGTTAATAGCCTTGCAATAATATACCATCTTACCTGAAATGCAACTCCATTAATCGTAAGATAAGCTTCTTCTGGAATAATAAATGGGCTGTCAATCTCTAAACCAGGGGGCTGGATATCCGTATTTTCTAGCAATGTTACAGTATGATCTACAAAATTGTATCTTATATAACCAAAAAACTTGTATGCTTCCGAGTCAAAAACTAAGTCAGCAGCCCTAGCTATAAATTCACAAACAAATCGAACATTCAAAGAATTAACAAAAAGAGGTACACTTGTTTTAATAACAACCTTACCATTAACGGACTCCCCAAGAGTATATTCTTGCTTATCAACATCTATAAGAAACGAAAAATCAGGAAGCCTAACAGGATGTGGGCCCTGATAGGCCATTTATTCATCACCAGTAAGGTTTACTATATATAATATTATGATGAATCAAAATTTAAGGCTTATTATTTATTTGAAAATTAATAGAGTGAATAACAGCATAATAGATAACCCTAATAAGTAATGTGCAATACTTGTAAAACAAAAGGTGCAATTATATGAAATATTATTAATCGCTACATCCTTAATTTTGTTAGCAATGACTCTATGGCTTTTGATAAAATCTACTATACTGCAATCTTTGCAGCGAAATGAGATACTAACGTGTTCATCTGGTAAATTTACTTCAGTAATACTTGCATCTACGCAATTAGTTGAATCCTCTATAATAGAAACTCCATGAAAACACTGCAATGGTGCCCGAATTTTTAAAACATCTATCGCATCAAGTATTGAAAAATATTCTCTAAACGCTAGAATTACACTACCTAGTATGCTGATTATATTCGATATACGCCTGGTTCTCGGCAACCCTGAAAGCCTTTTAAGTGCTTCTTTAACACCATAGTCAAAAATTAAATTCCGCAAAAATATTAAATCTCTAACTACTGTTCGTTTGAAGTCCTCAACCACATAAGTTGTTGTTCACTAAATTTCCTTATGCTTTTTAAAATTCTCATTCAACTTATTTATAACTTCTTTCGGTGCAAATATTCGTGATATTAACATATATGGCTTTTTCCTTCTTTTTAGTAAGAGATAGGTGTCAACATGTTCCTTGTTTGTTAAGAATTAATACTTTCTTTCCAATGAATACACTGCTAAAATCAAGAAAATTAAGAACCATACAAACGTTGCAATAAGTGAAACTTCTATTGGTAAAAATGTACTGTACGTAAAAGCATATCTTAAAAGCTCTACAGTATAGGTTAATGGCATAAGCAGAGAAATATATTGCAAAATAACAGGTGATTTAGATAATGGTATAAATACACCACTTACGAAAATCATGGGCAAGCGAACAGAATTCACAACAATCATTATATTTCGAGGATCTTTTATTATAAGTGCAATAAAAACACCCATTGAAGAAAATGCAATAGTCACTAGAACACTTGCGACAACAAGCAGCAAAGGATTACCTAGTTTAATTCCTAAAAATGGCAATGTAATAAATGTTGTAATCAATGAAACAAATAACCCAAAAATAAAACTTCCTACAACCTTACCTAAAACAATTTCCCAATAGCTAAGTGGAGCTAATATTAATCTTTCAAATTCTTTAAACCTTCTTTCAAAAGTAATTGACGTGGACGCCATAGAAGTTGCTCCAAAAAATGAAGCAATAGCAATCAACCCAGGTGCTAGGAAGTTAATATCTTTTCCTCTAACAATAAATGCCATGGCAAAGACTATAGGAAAAATTATACCCCAACTGATAGTCGCAGGTTTTATGAAATATTGGAAAAAGTCCTTTTTAGCAAGATAGTATATGTTTTTCATTTTGTAACCTCCAAAAACACTTCCTCTATATTAGCACCACTTGAAGTAATTGACTTTACTTTTATTCCATATTTCTTGATTGTTGGGTAGAAGATATCTAAAAATTCTTGAAAATTTTTTGCAGAGAATATCACAGTATTACCTTGTGCACGTGGGTGGAATTGCTTAAGATCATTTAGGAATCCATTCTTGAGATTTTCTACAACTACCTCGATTTTTATCGATTTAGTGAACATACTTTTAAGCTCTTGTGGTGTTCCTAATGCGACTATTTTTCCTTTATTAATAATTGCAATCCTATCAGAAAGTTTTTCAGCTACAGCCATATTATGTGTTGTTAGGAAGATTGTGTGCCCATTCTTATTAAGCTCTACAATCATCCTCTGAATATTTCTAGAAGCTCTTACGTCAAGACCCACCGTAGGTTCATCAAGAAAAAGTATAGGTGGGTTATGTAAAACTGCTGCAGCAAGAACTGCTCTTTTCCTAAATCCAAAGGAAAGTTTATTGAATTTCTTATCAGCAGGCAACTTAAATTGCTTAATCACTTCGTCCACTCTCTTTTTGTCAACATGATACAATTCAGCCATGAATCGTAAGTTTTGTTTTACAGTTAAATCTCCAAATAAATTTGCAATATCCTGCACCACACCAATGCTTCGTTTTACATTAATCTTATCATTCAGAACACTATATCCATTAACAAAAGCTTCTCCTTCACTTATTTTTGTTAGGCAACTCAGCATTCTAACTGTAGTAGTTTTTCCAGCACCATTAGGGCCTAAGAATCCAAAAATTTCACCCTTCTTAACGTGAAAGCTAATATGGTCCACAGCTAAATGATTATCATAGTATTTTGTCAAATTTTTGCAAATTATCATAATGTAACCCTCGCGCTATCGACAAATTTTGTGCATTTGCAATAAAATAATTAAAACACTAATAAATTTTATCCAACATTTACTTTACCATGATATTATAGTTACAATGTTAAAATAATTATTATTAAGTAATATCACAGAATATCATGAGCTTATGAATGGCTTGATGATACATAGGAAAGCAAATGAATTTCTGGTCATGTTTACTAACATATATAAGGATGAAATAATGGAATGGAAGGGAGATCTATCTGTATTCAAACCTGCATATAACTTACTTAGAACTTCAGCAAAAAGCAAGAAAAAGCTTAAACTGATTTACAATAAAAAAGAAAAAGATAAAAAATTATATTTTTTTAAGTAGTTTCAGAAGACCATACAGACCTCCAAAGAATATTACTAGACCGGGTATTGTAGTTTCAAGATACCAAACGTTTTCACCAATCATTTCTAGGGCCATTCCGGATCCTATGATCCATGGTGCAAAGATTAGGTAAAAGCCGAATATTAGCATCAAAGTAGTCAATTGAACTAAAACAACTCTTAAGTTTTTCTCACTCATTTTCATCACCATCTTATAGGGGTACCCAATTTAGAAAGTGTTGTAATTCACTATATGGAGGGATCCATAAGGTAGTTAGAATAAACATCCTCAGATAAACATAGGATATTAAAACAGCAAAGTAGAACAGTAACATAGCATAATCACTGTATTTCATCTTTACATCATACAGCCAAGTTCTTTTTTTGTAAGCTCCAAATGCCCGTAAGTCCATTGCATCAGCAACTTGTTCTGCACGCTTTATACTCAAAAGAAGCATAGGAACCATTATTGGAGCAGTTCTTTTTACTTTTGAAATAAAGCCACCTTTTAGTTTCTCGAGCTCAAATCCCCTTGCTTTTTGAGCATTAGTAATAATTTGATAATCAACAATAAGAGTTGGAAGATACCTAAGAGCAATATTAACTGAGAAAGCTAACTTGTATGGTACCTTTAATTTAGACAATGCAATAGTCAACTTACTTGGGTCCGTTGTTAAGATAAACAATGTTGCCAAGGGAAATATCGATAGATACCTACATGTTACAGTAAGAGAATATATAATAGATTCGTAAGCAATCACTATAGGCCCCCAGCTAAATAGAATATGTGGTGTCTTTGTAGCAATAGTTGGATAAAACATGTTAGTTAGAATAGTAACTAGAGTAAGAAGTACCAAAAGAGCCGTGAATGGTTTTTTAATTTCATGCCAGTCAATTTTTGCTAGGAATAACCAAAAGAAACCCAATACTAACAAAATTGCTAGCATTCGTATATCCCAAATTACAATTGCAGCAGCTGTATGTAGAAGAACCATTCCTAACTTAGTTCTAACATCAAGTTTATGTATTACAGATTCGCCACGAATATACTTAAATGCAAATGCCAAATTGGGTACCCCTTTAAGATCTTTTTAATTACTCACTTTCTTCCAAAAGTTTTGGCTTAGCCGAGTTTACTGCTTGAATAAAGATAGGTGTCAATATTGCAACAAATATTGCATCGGTAACAGCTGCAGGGATTACCCATGCATAAATAACTATTTCAAATGGTATACCCATTGCGATATCAATAAGCCCTGCAAAGAACAAACCTACAAAGCAACCAATTACTCCTAAGATAGCAACCATTGCTAAATCTTTTGATGTGGATATCTCACCGTTACGTAAGTACCACCAAATTCCTGGTAACAGGCCAATTATACCTACACCCACGTCCCAGTTCCACCAGAAGGATCCCCAAGTGAAGTCGAGCAATAAGTTTCCTAGAGCACCAACAACAAAACCAACAATCGGACCATACATAGCACCAAAGAATGTTACTATTGCAATAGCAGGCCTAAGGCTAACGCCTCCCACTGGAATAAAGAAGGTTGCTGAACCAAAGATAGCATACATTGCAGCACCAATACCCATCAATACAATATCCTTTGTTGAGATTGTTAACTTTGCTGGCATTTCTCTAATATCCTCCGATTTTTTTTACATGTTAAAAAAAGGAAATATTTAAAGATATTTAAATAGGAAATATATTCAAATAGAAAATAGTTATTTCAAATAAAAAATTTTTAAATTTATCAACTAACTGTTAGATCAAGAATACAGGCATTTCGAATATGTAGTTGTTTCCAGTTGAAATACTTTTCACTAGATGTCGCATAATCGACTTCTACTTGCAGACGAACATAATTATAACGCTTAACATATTTGTCCAACATAATCATTCAGAAAAATACTGTAACATCCCACTAAGAACTAAAATAAAGTCCCTATCACTATATGGTTTTAAGTGAAACTATGCACAAAGTCATTAGATTGTAAATCTCAAAAAGAAATTTTATAGCTATCTTCCAAAAGTAAAGTCTCTAC
>JAGGXT010000105.1 GCA_021162905.1 Candidatus Odinarchaeota archaeon
ATGTATGGATATGAACTTAGAAAAAAAATAAAAGAAATCTTCAATTTTAGTTCAGCCGCAGTTACATCATATGTGGTATTATATAAACTGAAAAAGGAGGGACTTGTAACAACAGAATGGCAAAAAGGTGAAGACGGGCGTCCTGACAGGAAGTATTATGTTATAACTGAAAAGGGACAGATAGCAATGAGGGAAGCAAAGAAATTTCTTAATAACATTTTAAATACCGTTTTTGATAAAACTGATTAACCACTAATTTTATAACTTATGTTTGTTTTATTTCACACCATGCTGTTTAATACTGAAAGGAGGTAAAGCATTGAGCAATAAATCCTTTATAATGGTATTAATTCTTTCAATCCTCTTGGTAAGTGTTTTTTCTCCAGCACTATCGGCCACTAGCAGAAAGGACCTCGTTGTTAATTATCTTTTGAATCATTATGATAAGGAAGAAGGAGCATTCTTCCTTACTAAAGGAGGACACTTGTCAATAAAAGTCTCATATTATGCATATAGTGCACTAAGTCTTCTTGAGATTGAGGACTTTGATGAGAAAGTAAATACTACAATTATGAGTGATTGGCTAAAAAACAGACAAATCAGCGATAAAGAATCACCAAATTATGGGGCGTTTTCCGAACCTGAGTCTGATCATGTTGATATTTATGCAAGCATGTATGCAGTCTTGCTACTAGATAAACTAAATAAATTAGAGGATGAGGATTTAATCAATAAGACAGCATTAATTTCATGGGTTAATAGCTGTTATAATGAAGATGGATCTTTTTCAATGACACCTGGTGACAAGTCCTCTTTATCAACAACATACGCGGCATTGATGATTTTAAATTCATTAAACGCAGTTGATGATATTGTAAATAAAACTATAACAATTAATTGGATAAAAAACTTACAGTTGCTAGATGAAAACAGTAGTAATTATGGTGGATTTGCTATGTTCCCAAATTCAACTGATGTTTCACTTGACGCAGCTTATATGGCTTGGAAATCACTTAGAATACTCAATGCTGAAGACGAAATAGATACTAATAGTCTAAAAGCGTGGGTTATTTCTCTATATAATGATTCTGGATTCTTCTATAGAGATGCAGAAAAAGAAATTTACAATATCTACTTAACATATTATGGTGTTCTTCTGCTCAAAGAGTTTGGAGAACTATCAGGAAAAAAGGAAGCTATTGTATCATGGGTTCTTAGTTTACAGAGATCAGATGGTGGCTTTACATATTACGATGAAATGGAATCCAACCCTATTGCAACATCCTTAGCATTACTAATTCTAGCCGAACTAGACGCTTTGTCATCACTGAATGAAGCATCTCCATGGGTTTGGGGCGGATATACGTTTTTCCAAGTTCTTGGAATCACTATATTGGTGGTCATATTAGCTGTAATTGGTGGCTATATAATAAAAATAAAATACAGAAAAAGATAAGAGTTGAAACATAGTTTTAAATGTCAATACCAAGTCGTCTCCAGAGTTCAGTAGATGACTTTTGTAGTTTCTCTTCAACATACTTCGCTGTTACTGTTAATACTTCCCCATTATCAACTACAAGTTCTCCATCAATGAATACCTTATCCACACTTTTAGCTCCTAGACCATAGACTATATGACCTACTGCACTATCTGCATATACAGGTGTAGGCGCAGGCTTTGGGTCCAGAACTGTTATATCTGCATACTTTCCTACTTCTATACTTCCGAATTTATCTTCGAGTCCGTATAATTTAGCACCATTTATTGTAGCCATTTCTAATACTTGCATGGGCGACATTGCTCGAGGGTCCCTTAAATTAAGTTTATGTATTAAAAACGCTGTTCTTATATTTTCAAAAGAATCAAATATGAATCCATCATTTCCTAAACCGATGGTGATTCCAAGGTTAAGCATTTTAGGTACAGGTGAAACACCTACTGCATTTAACATGTTACTCATAGGGTTATGTGCAACTTTCGTATCTGTCTTTTTTATCAATTCAAGTTCATCGTCATTAACATGAACTGCGTGAGCCAATACAGTATTAGGGCCTAAAAGTCCTACATCGTATAATCGTTCAACCGTTCTCTTTCCATATCTTTCTAAATTATGATACAAATCTACTAATCCCTCGCTAGTATGAATAGTTATAGGGGCAGGGTATTTCTTTGCATATTCTAGCACTTTTTTAATGTGTTCGTCGCTTACTGTAAATGACGCATGAATGCTATACATGCCAAATATTTTATTGTCATTTGCTGAGCTTAATTTCTTAATGAACCTCACATTCTCTTTTATTCCTCTATCTCCCTCTTCAACACTTCGTCGTTCAGTTGACTCAAAAGCTAATATTCCTCTAATTCCTACCTCTCTAACCCCTTTCTCGATATAGTCTAGAACACCTTCTATCGAGTTTGGTCCACTATATGTGTCAGCAAAAAGCGTAGTACCGCTTCTTAACATTTCATAGCTTGCTGCTAAAGCACTTCCATATGCATCATCATAGTTCATTGCTTCATCCTCAAACCACCATATCCGCTTAAGAATCTGCATAAAGTCTGTGGGTGGTTTTATTTTTAGAGGTGCGCCTCTTAAAAGAATTCCGTAAAGATGAGTATGACTGCATATAATTCCAGGAATTATGATTCTTTTTTTAAGGCTTATTTTTTCTTCTACATCACTTGCTTCATCTTTTACATCATTCCATTTCCCCACAGCCTTGATCTTCTTGTCTTCTATGACTATATATCCATCTTCTATAATCCTACGATCTTTATCCATAGTTATTATTATGCCACCTTCGATAAGCTTCTTAACCATATTTCTATCACCCATTAATTTAATAATTAAAGTATAGCTGATGTTAAGTGTTCAAATAATTCTTAAATAGATTGCTATACTTTTATATTAAAATAGATTAATGCAAAAATCATGAAAGATGTCTATGAAAAGACAATATTGATCCTTAATGATTTTGAAAGAACGAGAAAACCTTTAAGGACTATTTTTTACTCTATAACATCCAACATCTCTTCCATCGAAAATCGTAGAGCAATATTTCACTATGTGGTAGAAGTAGTTAGAAGAATAAACACAATAGATTTTATTTTATTGAAATTAACGCGAGGTAATTTTAAGAATATGAATACGACCCTTAAAAATACTTTGCGTCTTCTCACATTCTTATTAAAGTGGGAGATGTACTCTGATAGTTCTTCTAAGCATAGAACCCTATCTTCTTTTACAGAATATATCAAAGATAAATCACAATATGATTTAATTAAGCCGTATGAAGAGAAAATAAAGAATTTTAACCTTGAGCGTGCATTAAAAAAACATAGCACAACTAAAAAATTAAGCTACCAATATTATTATCCAGAATGGATAGTTTCTGAACTACTTAAAGTGATGCCATATTCTGAAGTGGAGGCCCTGCTTTCTTATACCTCTAAAAAGCGTATTACTTGGATTCGTGTAAATACTTTAAAAACAACGGTTGAGGGTGCACTAAAATCCCTTAAAAATGAAGGTATCGAAGTCAAAGTAGATACTGATTATCCTATAGCTCTTATGGTTAAACGTTCAAAAGTTCCTATCTCATTATCTAAAACTTTTAAGAGTGGTATGGTTACAATACAAGATAAAGCAAGTATGGTTACAGTTTTTGCATTAAATCCTCTCCCTGGAGAGACGATCTGGGACTCTTGCGCCGCGCCTGCTATGAAAACTACACTAATATCGCAACTAATGAATAACACAGGAATTGTGATAGCAACCGATTATTCATTAAAACGGTCAATAAAAGCTATAGAAAATATAAACCTATTAGGCGTATCTAATGTTTCGTGGTTTATAGCTAATGCTGAGACTTTCTCGATAAAACTTGATATTGAAAAGGTACTAATCGATGCACCTTGCTCTTCCACAGGAGTTTTTCAATCAGACCCTGATTTTAAATGGCGTGTAACTCCTAGAAAGCTAAGATCTTTCATAACTCTTCAGAGAAGACTCCTAAAGGGGGTTTTGAACAATATCAAAAATGATGTAATAGTTGTTTATAGCACGTGTTCTATACTTCCTCAAGAGGGGGAAGAGCAAATAATTTGGCTTAAAAACGAATTCGGGAAAAAAATCGAACTGGCGCCACCAGATATTATTGGAGAGCATGGATATTCTAAATACGAAATAAGTGAGTATATCAAAAGAACTTTCCCGCATATTCATAAAACAAAAGGATTTTTTATTTCAAAATTCATATACCACCCATGAAAAATAATTCTTAGTTTTTATGATTAACATTAAAGAAATTTTTTATAGTTATATGTCCATATTTCAAATATCATACCCTATGGTGTTGATAATGAGTGAGTATAATACAAATGAGCAAGCTAAAAAATCACAAGAATCCTTTTTAGAGAAAGAAAGTGTTCAAGAATCAGGGAAAGTAATCTCCGAGGATATCCAAAAATCACAAGTAGTTGTTGAAGAATCTAAACCTCAGCTTGCCAAACCAAAAATTTCTCCAACGCTTCTTTTACAGCAGATAATAGATTCAATAAATAAACTCGATAGCAAAATAATGTTGCTTTTAGGAAAGATAGATGAACTAGCAAACCAACTAGAGGGGCTTAAAAAGGAAAGCAAAGGAGATTCCCTAGAGAAAAATCTCCAGACTTTAACAGCTTTGCTTCTTACGGATGTTGTTAATAGATTAGGACTGACTCAACAATCAGGCTCTCCTGTACAAGTTGCGCAACGGATATCAATGCCTTCTCAACAACCAAGAAAAAGTGAGCCTGCAATAGAAGAGGAAGGATTAATTAAGCCAAGTAAAATTTTCAAAAGGCGTGAATAATTTTTATTAGTTTCTAAATACACAATTTCATGAATTGGGGTATCCAAGGTGGCAATAACAAATTGCCCTAAATGTGGTGCTCCTATATCTCCAGATGATGTAGTATGTCCTGTATGTGGTTCAAGATTAAGAGTTGAATTTTTAGAACGTGTTTTACCATTACTACGACCAGTAGAGAAAGAACAATTTAAACCCTTGACAATAAGAGAAATGATTTTTTATATCTTTACATATCCAGGTCTTGTTTTCCAGGATTATGCGATTACGTTTAGATCAAGTATTCCATTTATGTTTCTTTTTCTAAATGTTTTTCTTGATGGTTTACTTTTTCTTTCTCTCTCTACTTTTGTAATTGGATTTTCCGATATTTTTCTTTGGAGTTTTATATCTTCTATGATTTCAGTGATAATAGGTGACTTATTAGTATTTATCATTGCATACATTTTTTACTCATTACTCTTGTACGTAATCACCAGAATATTTACTGATAAGAGTAAGTTTTCCAGATCCTTTGCAATATTATTAATGTCGACAGCTCCTTTTCTAATCCACAAAATTATTGCAATACTTCTTATCTTTATTATACCTCCTGTTTCTGCGGGTGTTCCAATTGCTGCTTTTCCAGATTTAGTAACTCTATATTTCAACTCCCAAGCTTATGCTATAGCACGTCTGTTGGAATATGTTTTTGCAATATGGTTTACTCTTTTGATAGGCGTTGGTGTCAGAGAAATATACGATCTACCTATTAATACGTCAATCTTTATAGCATTTGTAACAGTTTTATTAATTTATTTGTCACGGCTACTAGTTATATAAAGTCTCTCAATTTTATTCTAATTATTTTTTTATTTTTGCTGATCCATTCTGCTCTCTTCCTCTCTACTAGCAGATAAATTATTTTCTCTAAATATTCGGGAGGTAGCGAACTCCAGTATTCTTCAGACTTGAAAAGTTGATAAACGTCAAGTATAAGAAAGCCTGTTTGCCAAGCCCATTTATAGATATCTTCAGCTATTTCCTCATCGGTTTTCCAAAGAATTCTTATTCGTAACTTTTGCTTATCTATCCATGTTGCTAATTTATTATTTACTAAGTACTCAAAAATCTTAACAATAGCATTTAAACTAAGCTTGTGTTTGTTAAATTCAAAGGCTTTACTCTCTTGAATATCCTTTATTCCTACAATTAACTTCTTATGAAACGACGCCCACTTTATTAAAAAATCGCCCCATTCTTTTAACCAGTGTTCTAACAAATCTTTATTTTTGGGGATATAATACATATGAACTAATTCTCTAAATTCTGGAAAAATTTCCTCCTCTTCAATAGTAATCTTCGGTAGAGCTTTTTCTGTTGTCATAATAACTTTTTCTTCTATAGAAGCTCTTTCTTTTTCTTTTACCGTTTTATCCTTTATTTTTTCTTTCTCTTTTACTTTGGTAGCTTCCATACTAAGCACTTCCGTACTCTTTAGCCCATTTTTCGTACCTTAAAAGTTCCTTTTCTGAAATAGAAGGTTTTATGCGTCTTAAAGCTTCCTCAAAGTCCGACATTCTTATTGATCTAGGAGAAATATTTTCTCCAGCCTCAACATCTTTTAGTTCTCTTATAGGCATCATTGCAGCCTCTCTACAAATTAATGCTATATCAGCTCCAGTGTAAAGCTCAGTTATTTTAGCTAGTAAGTCAAGGTCAACATCTTCTGATAAATCTAAACCTCTCAAATGTATTTCAAAAATTTTTTTCCTAGCTTCTAATCCTGGAGGAGGAACATATATTCTCTTTTCAAACCTTCTTCTTATTGCTATATCTAATACCCATGGCATATTAGTCGCTGCCAAAACAAGCACTCGTTCATCATCTTTTTTTAACACGCCATCCATTTCCGTCAAAAATTGTGTTTTTATCCGGTGTTCGACACCAGAGCTTCCTTCTATCTCTCTAGAAGATATCATAGCATCTATTTCATCAATAAAAATTATTGCTGGAGCTGCAGATCTTGCATATTTAAATAATGCTTTAACTCTTTTCTCTGATTCGCCCACCCATTTAACAAAAATCGAAGCTGCATCCACATTTAAAAATGTAGCATCTATCTCTGAAGCTGTTGCACGAGCTAATAAGGTTTTTCCACATCCTGGTGGACCAAAAAATAAAATCCCCCTCCATGGTTTTCTTGCGCCTTTAAACCATTCTGGATGGCGCAATGGTAATATTATAGCTTCTTTTATAGCAAGTTTTGCTTGCTCCAAATCTGCTATGTCATCCCATGAAACATTAGGTTTTTCCCTAATTACAAGATCTGATATTATTTCAAATGTTTCTCTGTCCTCTTCTTTTGTTCTCTCTCTTGTAATAGCTTTTTCTCTTTTTTCTTCTTCCCCCTCCTCGAATTCAATACCCTTTATTTCATAACATCTTTGAATATATTTATTTGCGAAATAAATTAGAGAGTGGAACTCTTTTTTTCGTCTTCTAATCTTTGCAATCTCAGCTAATCTTAAGAGAATTTCAGCTGCTTTAAGGTAATATTTATATGCTTCTTCCTTTTTGCCCATAGAATCTAGTTCAATGGCCTTCTTTGCAAGAATCTTTGCTTTCTGCTGAAGCGAATCAAAACTCATTAGAGCTCCCTTCAATTATTTTATTATCAGCCAAATAATTGAATAATGTTTTTATTTATCATTTCTCTAATAGTTACATAAATAAGTATCGAAAATGTAAATGTGTATGATCAATACTTATGATTGGTGAATTATATTGGGCAGATTTATCGAAAGTATTCGAAATTGGCTATCTCCTAAGAGGTCGCCACAAGATCTGATTATTCATCTAAAAACATTCAGTGAGCTTCTTGATATAAATAGGCAGGAGCTCGAACAAAAAGCCGAAGAACATAGACAAAAAGCATTAAAATATCTTAAAATGGGGCATCGTGAGCAAGCTAAAAAGTATCTAAAGTTGTATCATGAGTATTTAACCAAAGCAATGAGCATAGATGAATATAAGGCAAGTATAGATGCTCTCACCTTTCAACTAGAGCAAGCACAAATAATGGATCAGGCTGTAAAAGTCATATCCGAAGTTCGTGTGATGCTTAAAGACATCCTAGTTTCCATGCCATCTCTTAAGCGCATTACAAATGAGGCGGAGAAAATAAACAAGATGGTTGAGCAAATAGAAGGTGTTAAAGAAGAAGTTTTAACAGCAGTAAAACCAAAAGTTTCTGCAAAAGAAATTTCAGATGAGGAATTAGAAGCCGAATTGGATCAATTAGAGGAAAGTTTAGGCATTACCATTAAAGAAGCGGAGGAGATTGAGTTTCCTGAACCATTAGAGGAAGAGATTAATAAAGTTAAGGAAAAACTTAAAAAGTTAAAAGAGTCATAGATAGCTGTTAGTGCCGTAATAATGTTTTTAAAAAGAAATACAATATGGCTTTAAGGTGATGGTATGCCTAAAATAAGAACGTTAAAGGCTTTTTTTTCAATAATACGTCCTATTAATTGCATAATGATAGGTATTGGTATATTAATTGGTGAAATTGTTGTGGCAAAATTTAATTTGCCCCTCTACAAATCCATTTTCGCTTTTCTTACAGGTTTTTTTCTAACAGGAGCTGCTATGGTTTTAAATGATTATATTGACTTACCTGCGGATAGAATCAATGCTCCTAATAGACCTCTTCCCGCTGGTATAATTCATCCAAAAGTCGCGCTCGCATATTATATTATTTTAGGATTTCTTGGCATACTTTTTTCATCATTCATAGGTTTATTGAATTTGGTAATTGCAATTGCTTATTTTATTCTATCCTCTCTTTATGACATTTATTTAAAAAGAACAGGATTGCTTGGTAATTTTATTGTAAGTTCTTCTGTTGCTATTCCTTTTGTATTTGGTGCTGTAGTGATAGAGAATACAATAAGTCCACTAATAATGATATTTTTTACGGTAGCTTTTCTTGCAAATACTGGCCGTGAGATAATAAAAGGTATAGCTGATATAGAAGGTGATAGACTTAAAAATTATAATACCGTTGCAGTCAAATATGGTCCAAAAATCGCAGCGAAGCTTGCTGCTTTTTTCATAATAGCTGCTATAATTTTAAGCCCATTACCATATATTTTAAGGTATGCAGGAATTACATATTTAATAATAGTTGCAATTTCCGATCTTGTTTTTATTAAAGCACTAGTGATTATTTTAAAAGACAGCAGTAAAGATCGAGCATTAAAGTCAAAAAAGATGATACTTTTAGCGATGTTTATTGCATTGATTTCCTTTTTCACAATACCATTTCTACCTTAAGGACTTTCTGATATTTTGCGACTATAGTTAAAATTATCCTATGTTATTAAGCTTTGAGAGTATAAAATTCACTAAATACTTTTTTCCGTCATATTCATTAACCCGTCTTTTAATCTCCCTTAACTTTTCCTTTACGGCATAATTAAAAAGTAAATGATTTATAGCGTCAAACAATTTTTGGTAAGTTATCTTTTTTTGGCTTATTAAAAGGCCAACTCCTAATTTAACTGATGATAGTGCATTAGTTATTTGTTCAGTATGGGCTACTGATGGTACCCAAATTGCAGGGACTCCTAGATAAAAAGTCTCTGCAACTGAAAGTTGGCCGGAGCGACCAATATATACATCTGAAGCTGCCATTAGCTTTGTTCTTTCAGGAATCCAATTATAAACATATAGGTTTCTTTTCCGATACAAGAAATATTTACTAGATGGACGGCCTAGGCTCATAACAAATAGGTATTTTTCTGGAAATTTTAAAAATAATCCTTCTAACTTTTTCCTTAAACTTTCAACTTCGATTCTTGTACCACTTAATCCTACGTATATTAATCTTTCAGCATTCTTTAGGAATTGACTGCGAATCTGAGCAATTTCATACTCTTCAAAATGAGGTACATTTAGAATTGGTCCAATAAACTTTATTTTCTTAGATAATTTTTGAGGAACGTTAAGGACATCTCTGCTAATTGTAAGCTCGGGAGGAAAATCTGCGGCAAAAATCTTCTCACTTCGGTTCCACAGGAGCATGATAACATGTAATATGATTATTTCGCCAAATCGTTTTATCTTTTTCTTTAGAGGTGTTAGTTTTTTTCTATGAGGTATTATAATCCGAAGTTGATTTGTAATTAAATAGACTTTTCTCCTTAGAAGCCAAGCAGCTATAACAGTTGACAATCTAGTATCGCTAATTATTATCGAAGGATTTATACGCTTTATATACCTAATCTCACGAATAACTTGCCTTATAAAAGTTATAATTCCCTTTATTGCACCAATAGCTGTTCTTTTTGCGTCAACAGAACCATCAGGAGATTCGACTAATTTCATAGGAGGAACTACCATAAGTGGATAATTGTGTTTTTTAACAAAATCAATTCCATCTCCATATGTTGATATAAATATTTCAACATCTGGTTTTTTTTCTCTTATTTCATTAGCTATGGCTATGCATCTACTTACATGTCCTAGTCCAATGCCACAAGCTGCGATGTAAATCCGTTTTTTCATCTTCATCCCCAAAGAAGAGCATTTCAGAAAAATTAATTACATTCTACATAAAAAAGATTTTCAGTATATCTAGAAGGTGATAATTATGAGTAAAGCTGAATCTCTTCCACCCGCAACAAGAATAAAATTAGCAAGTATTGAGGATTTAGCAAGGTTGATAATAACTTGGACTATGAGACATAATCCTCAAGCAGTATTTTATTTGGAGGAAAATGGAAAGCACTATTTATTTACACTAACGACAACTCTTGGATACTATCAATTTCATGGTCTTCCGTTAATTGTTTATGTAGAGCTTGATAAACCACCAGAGGGTAAATTTATTGCTTATACTACCGATCCAGAAGAGACTGTACTCTATAAGAATAGTATGGAAGAGCGAAGATATCAGTACGTACCAATTATTAAGGTCTCAGAAAGGCCGGCATTTTTCAAATAGCAGGGACTGGAAAATGAAGACTCTTATAAAAGAAGGCGACTATATAAAACTGTATTTAGATAATAAACGGAATTGGCTTTTGAAGGTTACTAAGGATAAAGTATTTCATACTCATAAAGGTGTTATAAATCTTTCAAATGCCATCGGAAAGGAATGGGGATCATCAATTGAGAGCAATAAAGGGGTCAAATTTTACATTTTAAAACCAACACTTTCTGATTTTGTTTTAAATGTCATACGAAATACAAATATTATTTATCCAAAAGATGCAGGATTGATACTTCTGCACTCTGGGATTGGACCTGGTAGTATCGTAGTTGAGGCTGGTACTGGAAGTGGCGCATTAACAACAGTACTAGCATATTATGTACGTCCCACTGGCCATGTATATTCTTATGAGATTAGAAAGGAGTTTATAGAAGTTGCATGGAAGAATATAAAGCGATTATCACTAGAAAAATATGTAACTATATATAATAAAGATGTTTGTGAGGGAATTTATGAGAAGGAGATAGATGTAGTGATTCTAGACATGGCAACTCCATGGAAAGTAGTTCCTCATGCTTATGAATCCCTAAAAAACGGAGGCGTTTTTATATCGTACTCTCCAACAATAGAACAAGTAATTAAGACCGTTAGCGCTTTGGAGGAAAGTAAAGGATTTAAAAATGTATATACTATTGAGTGTCTATTACGAGACATACTTGTTAGACCGGGAAAAACCCGTCCATCCTCAAGAATGATTGCTCATACAGGTTATTTAACGTTTGCTCAAAAAGTTTTAAGAGAGGAGTGATAAATGGAAGATAAAGGGATAATTACTGTGCTTTTACCACTACAAAGGAAAGTCTATGATGTTCTAAACGAAGTAATTACTAATGTCTTCCATGACAATAAAGGCATCACTATCAACGTTGCTCTAGAAAGTCTTTACAGTATCTATGATTACCTTTTTGAATATAATAAATTAGAATCATCTTTACTGGAGGAGGAGCTAAGAAAGCATAGTAGTGTGTTAAGAAGATTGCAAATTTCAGAGCAGCGGGAGATTTTGCAAGAAAAAATAAAAAACTTACAGAAAAGACAAGAAATGGCAAGTTTAGCTATATGGAGATATAATGTATATAGAACAACTGTTAAATTAATTTCTAAGTTTCTTAAAGTGGAAGATTTGCCTGATTTATCAATCTCTAGTTCTATTGACTTAGAAGGAATACTATTCTCCATGAGAGATTTAATAAAAAATTCCTCTCAAAACATTCAAGATAAAATTAGTAAGGTTGATGGAATTAGACTGTTAAGAGAAATTCTTATAGACTATTTCTTGTGGAAAAGCAATAAAGAGGAAGATGCAAGGGAAAACATATTATTGAACCTGCTTGAAAAGCTATCATTATTTTTTGAAGATTATATAATTCGACTTTTTGAGAAAAAGGAATGGAAAATCTGGTTGGCAATATATCCCTTTGAGATGGCACTCACAAGATATATTTTTGAGTATGTAATACATTCAATAACATATTCTTTATTGAAGAAAGTCAATAAAAACTCACTCGTGAAAAATCAAAGGTTAAATCTTTACTTTAGAAAAGTAGAGATACTTAAACACGACGCAAAGGGAAAATATTACAAACTTTTAGGAGACTTAGGACTTATCTATAATCGAAAAGTAGCTCAAAGTCTTTTAGAAAAGGCTATAAGTGAGTTTGAATTATGTATTTCTTTATCTGGAGATATTACAAACTTTAAACGTAATAATGCTATATGGTTAAGAAATATTGGCATTTCAAAGGCGCAGATATTAATAAATAGGATTTTTGATCTGAAAAAGAATATACTCCAAAGTGATGAGGCAAGCGGTAATGGAGGAAAGCTAATAGCTGATTTAAATGAAATTTTAGAAGAGATCGATGAGATAAAGCAGAAACTTATAGATGGGGATCTCAAGACTTTTTTGACTGAGGAGGAACACATAATACACTATTTAGTTTCTGAAATTCAAAAAGGAAACTGGAGAGGTATAAAAGAAAATATAGAATTTGCAGAAAAATTTAGAAGCTACACATTAACACAGAGAATTAGAGATTTACTGAATGATGCAAAGGATGAAGTAGATGATGTTATAAATGCAAAGTCAGCAAGAAAGGTATTGGAGTTGGCATCAAGAGCGCTGAAACTTCTTAGAATATCTGAAAATATTCAAGAGAAAGAACTATTAATTAACCTATCAAAAGCTCTTATGATGACATCAAGATACTTGCTAGTGTATAGAAACTCTGACATCAGTGATAATGACTTTGAAACAATACGTTTTAGAGTTTTAGAGCATATTTTTTCTAACGAAGCTTCAAGATTTTATAAGCTAGTGAATGAAAAAAATCTTGAAGAGGTCCATCGTGATTTAGCAAATCTTGCATTAGGTGATGGTGCGAAATACGCGGAGAGAATTTTAGTAGAACATGCAAATCAAAGTGTAATAAAATGTAAAGATTTGCGCGAATTACTTTATCGATCATTTTCAGAAAACAAAATATGTGATAAAGACGTAAAGGATATATCAGACTGCCATAACGAAGTTATCGAGTTCTTGAAGGAGATATCTAAGATTAGTCAGTTAAGACTTAAAAGCTATAATGAAAGTAAAGAAAGCAACTTCCTAGGAAAATCTATAAAAAAATTAATAGATATCCAGGAGGCAGCACTTATTTTTTATAATGCAGAGATTGAAAGATTTCAGGGGGCCAAGGATGACGCTTTACATGAATGTTATGCTCATCTAAAAAATTGGAGTAAGGCATATACGTACTGTGATTCATCAGTAAATAACTTTAGATCAGCATATACATTATATAAACGAGCTAGTACTGTATTTAATAAACTTGGCTTTTTAAATGTTTCAAGCTTTTGTGAGAAAATGAGCCAGCTTTGCTATTTAATGGCTCAACAAAACTGGGAGAATATAAAGAGAATCTCTGATGGAGAGCTACCGTTATTAAAGGAGAGAAAATTGTTATTAAACTTGTATAGAGAAACATTGGTAATTCAAGAATAATCATAGCGTATGCGATAAATATAAGCGCCAGTTATTAGTTTATGGCCTGTTTTTACGAATATCATTTGTTTAAAATTAAAATATGTAGAAAAGCAAAAATTAAAAAGCTATTATTTGGAGGAGAATGAGTTGGTAGTGTATTGCAATCAGTGCGGCGTAGAACCAGCAGAGTATATATGTACAAATTGCAAAAAAGTGTTTTGCCAAAAATGTACAAATAGTAAAGAGATCACTTTTCAATTCTGCAATAAATGTGGCAGTACTAATGTCCAAGAAGTTAATACTGGAAACATACATTTTATGATTTGTCTTGATTGTGGCTCTAGAAATATTAGCATTGGAAATCGAATAAGTAGACTTTGCCCTATTTGTAAAAAAGAAGTAAGAAACATAAACCTCTTGTGGAAAGAGATTAATTCTACTTTTAGGGAGTTAGTATCTAAATTAACAAAATTTATACAGCCTCTTTCAGAGATAATTGTTGAGTTAAAAAATTCAAAAGAAAAACTCGTAGCCCTCAGAGACCAAGGCTTTTTTATTGATATAGATGTTGATAGGCAGCTTATGGACTTAAATCTTATGATAAATAAAGCAATAAAAGAAATAGAAACACACTTAGATATCCTTCTAGGAAGCGATATAAACATAATAGATGATAAAGATTTTTACTTTAGCAACCCTAACGAATTTACAAATTTAACAAATAATGTTGAAAATATGCGAAGAATTGTAAATAATCTTATTAGATATTCGAAGGTAATTGTTGAAGAAGCGAACTCAAGGATCCCCGATATTCATGAAAAAATAATAAGAATTCAAGAATTCAAAAATTATATAACAAAAATCAAGGATACGCTGAACATAACTCCTAACGAAATGATTCTTGGATATTTTGATTTTGAGCTTCGTGGCAGTGATTTTTTAGATGCTAAGGGACAGCTTAAACTAGTAATATCCGATAGACAGTGGATACTGCTTAAAAAAAACAGTAAAGTGGTCTCATTAGATCCAGAACAAATACTTTCCATTAATATTGTTGGTATAGTTCGAAAGAGGTGTAGAATTCAAACAACGCTTGGATTTATCGATGCAAAATTTAATGATGCTAATTTAAGGAGATTTGAAAATCTATTTAATAGAATTAAGTATGATAGTAATCTACGAGAATCATTAGTTTTTCAGTCAGTTACAACAATAGCTTTTGAACCAGAATTATCAAATGTAAAAACGAAACTATCTGAATTAGTAAAAAAATTAAGAAATCCCAGGGTTCGTAAGGTTTCTATTGATAAATTACATAATAAACCACATGAAATACCTCTTATTCCAGACACTACCGATTATGAAACTGAGCTTATCCGCTCATCTCTAACATTTAGGATTAATGAAATAATGCAAGAGCTTGAAAAATTAAAAAATGATTTCCAAATGGGGAAAATTCCTTATAACTATTATATAAAACGATATACCGAGCTTTATATCGAATATTTTAGATTAAAAAATGAATTTGAAAGGTTATATGAAAGGTAATAAATGAACAAAATCCTAATTATTTTATTCTTTTTCTTCAGAAGCTTCTTTTTTAAGCTTTTTTAGAAGCTCTTTGATCTCTTTTTCATCGTCTGAGATAGGTGCAGTAGAACTTTCACTGATAGTCTCTTCGCGTTTAATCTCCTCTTTTTCGCTCTCTTCTGGAAGCGGCAAACCTGCAATAGCTTCAGCAGCTATTTCCTCCTGGAGCAAATTTAGTTCTTGTTCTAATATTTCATTAGCCTCCACATCAGCTGGAATTCCTAATTGTTTAGAAAATACTCTCATTGCAGCATCAACTTGCTTACTCATAACCTTTACTTCCATAACATCTCGCACTGTTTGTTCAACAGAGGTCAATTGTGTTATTTCTTGGTAAATTTGCTTAACTTTATTAAGCTCTTGAGCAATTCTCTGCATATCAGTTGCCTGTTTTATTTTATCTAATTGCTGCTGAAGATTAAGAGCAATATTTCTATATTGATTACTCATCTTAGTGCTATAATACCACTCGCGTAAATGCTGCTTTGCAAGTTTCTCATTATTACGCTTTAGTGCTAGCTTAGCCCTCTCTCTTGACTTTAAAGCTCTTGTTTCATACTCTCTTGCTCTTGTTTCCATAAGCTCCACAGTATCTATTATTGACGCTATTGCTTCTTCTCTGGATATCTTCTTCTCTCTTTTTCCTTTTCCAAAGAGAACAGATTTTAATTTGTCTAGAACTCCCAAAATTTGCACCTCATTGGTCAAAATTTAATATACTTATATAAGATTGTCTTCTAATATATCCCTCACATGATGGCTAATTAATTTTTCCTTAGGGTTAGAATAATAAAATAATATCTAAAAACTTAAATATTGATAACCTATTTCTACATATGAAAAATATGGACCCGTAGCTCAGCTTGGATAGAGCACTGCCCTTCTAAGGCAGGGGTCGGGGGTTCGAGTCCCCCCGGGTCCGCTTATTTTTAATTGGGCCCGTGGCCTAGTTTGGATAAGGCGCCGGCCTTCGGAATGATAATTATGGAGAAAGCCGGAGACCCTGGGTTCAAATCCCAGCGGGCCCGTAATGAAATTCTTCTAATAAACAAGCTAATTTATCCGTAAAACTTATTTACTTTTATAGTTGATTGAGAATTCACGTATGATTGTTACGGAATTCTTATGTTAAAGTGTAAAATGGTGTGCAATGATGCTAAGACGCACATATATATTAGCATTATTATTGTTATTACTATTAGTTCCTCTACAG
>JAGGXT010000182.1 GCA_021162905.1 Candidatus Odinarchaeota archaeon
ACATTATATTGGTTGATCTAAATAAATCTAAAGGAAACTTTAATATTTTCATGAATATGTTGACTTAGGGAATTCGAGAGGGATAGTGTGTCTATGAAAAAATGTAATAATGTTTTTGATTTAATTGGAAACACACCAATTGTAAAACTATCTAAGATAACGAAAAATTTAGATATAGAAATTTGGGCTAAACTGGAGTCTGTAAACCCCAGCGGCAGTATAAAGGATAGAATTGCTAAATGTATGATTGAAGCGGCTGAAAAGCGAGGAGATTTGAAACCGGGTATGACAATTATTGTTCCAACCGCAGGAAATACAGGCATTTCTTTTGCAGCCTTAGGAGCTTATAAGGGTTATAAAGTTGTTATAATAATGCCAGAAAAAATGAGTGTTGAAAGAAGAAAAATGCTCAAAGTTTTTGGAGCAGAGGTTATTCTTACTCCTGGTTGGGGAAGTGATATAAGTGAGTCAGTAAAATATGCAAAGGAGCTTGTTGAGAAAGACCCAGAAAAGTATTATTTTTTCGATCAATGGTCTGACGAGGCAAATGTACAAGCACATTATGAGACCACCGGTCCTGAAATTTGGGAGCAAATGAATGGTAAGCTAGACGCATTTGTCGCAGGAATAGGTACTGGTGGATCTGTTTTGGGGACTGGTAAATTCCTAAAGGAGAAATATTCTGAAATAAAAGTTGTTGGCGTGGAACCTGCCGAATCCCCTACGATATCTATGGGGCTTTGTGGACCTCACCAGATTGAAGGTATTGGTGATGGATTTGTTCCAGAAATCGTTAAAAGATATAGATACTTGATAGACTGGATTGAGACCGTCAAAAGTGAAGATGCTATTGAGATGGCCAGAAAAATTGCAAGAGAAGAAGGACTATTTGTTGGTATTTCTTCGGGTGCAAATGTCCTCGCTGCTATCAATGTTGGTAAAAAGTTAGGGCCGGGAAGCGTAATTGTGACATTGCTACCTGATAGCGGTTCTAAATATTTTAGCACGAAATTAGTTCCAGAACTTTAATCGGTGATTTAGAATTAATTATTAGCTACTTAGATTGTTAATATATGAAACTGGTACGTTTTATTAGCTAAGAAGACTAGAAGAAAAGCATAAAACTAAAAGCTAATAGTATTGCGATAAATCCCAATATATAGCAGATTTTATCGAAAGACAATACCTCGGCAAGATGCAAGAGGAAAGACATCATGAGATAACCAATAACAGCAACTATACCTGTTAGTATAAGATACTCCATTGAGATGACAAAAGATACTTCCTCAAAAAGGATATCAAAAGCAATAGCAGCAACAACAGCAGGTAAACTTATTAGAAAACTAATAGTGAACGCATCCTTTTTGTTATATCCTCTCAAAAGAAGATATGTCACTGTAGTACCAGATCTGCTTATACCTGGCAGTATTGCGAATCCTTGGAATATGCCAAGCCCTATTTCGTCTATTATTTTTCGATTATTGATCGAATATCTATTTGTTTGGAAAAGTCTGCCTAGTTTTAGCAACGTTCCTGTAATCAGCAGAGCAATCCCTATAATGAGAGTTACTATCATACCATCTATCAGAAGAAAACTGTTTTTGAGAAAAAAATACAAAGGGACAGCAGTGACTCCAGTAGCGAAAGTTGTAAGAATTAATAGTCTTAAAAGTGAAAAGTCACGTAATATTGCATTTAAATACATTCCCCGATACTTAATAAGGACAGAAATTGCAGTTCCTAAATGAAAATATATTGCCATTCTAAATGCTTCTTCAGCACTCCCATTGAAAAAAAGAATAGAAATTAGAATTAGAAATCCTTCACTACTAACTGGAAGCCATTCGAGAAGAGCTTGAATAATGGCGAGAATTAATTCTTCAATAAAGGTCATTATTTACACCTATAAGTGTTTAGCTATCAGTGGAGCTAATGTGACCTTACTTTCATCTCTTTCTATTGAATCGGTACCTATGATTTCCTTCGCTCCAGCATTTAGTATACGTTCCCTAGCACCTTCTGCAAATACTAGATGAGTTGCAAATACATATATATCGCGAGCCCCTTGCTTTTTTAATATGTTTATCGCATTTACAACGGTCCATCCTGTGCTGATGATGTCATCCACTATTAGAACATCTCTATCTTTTACAGGAAGTTTTTTCTCTTTCGTTTTAACTTCACCAGTTATTCTGTCTCTAAACTTCTCCAGCCAATCATATTCGGTTCCTAGTCTATCTGCGATAGGTTTTAATATTTCAGGTCTTTCTTGATCAGGACATAGAACGAAGGGGTCTTTAAGTTCCATCTTCTCAATATAATCCGCAAATACCTCGGAAGCAAACAGATTTATGGCCTCAAAATTGTAAAATGACAAAACAGCCTCATTATGTACATCAACTGTTAATAATTTGTTAGCACCGATGCTATTAAGTATTTTAGCAACAACCTTTGAAGATAAAACCTCGCCCTCAAGATATCGCTCATCTTGACGAGCATATGCGAGATAAGGAACTACAAGTGTTACCTTCTTGGCACCAAAGTCCTTTACAGTATCTAAAAGAAATACTAATTCTAGGATATGCTTATCCTGAGGAGGACCTGTAGTTTGAACTATAATAATATCCTCGCCTTCAACACTCTCAGGTATCCTAAAATAACTTTCTCCATCTGGGAATAGCTTGTATTGCGCTTCAATAACAGGAACATTTAGAACTTCACCAAGCTTTCCAGCAAGGCGTTTACTTGCGGAACCAGCAACAATTTTCATATCTCAATCACCAATTTTACAGGATTATAAGATATACGATTCGGTGTAGAGTAAAAAGCTATTTATTTTTTATCATTATTAATTTATTATATACTATTATTGCATCTTATTATTTTCATAGACGGCTTCGTGAAAGCGCGTGTTGATTTATAAGTAATTTGCTTTCAATATATTATCGCGTACCCAGATCGCCCAATTCACCTTATCATCCGTACTGGGCAATTCAAAAGTAGGACGTAACAGCTTCACAGTCTTCTTCCTGTACCTCCTGTATACCTCACGACGAATCGTAACGCGACCTGCATCCTCAGGCAAATCGTAATAATAGCCGATCCTGTCATACACTCTGCCAAGAGACTTAAATGGATTATACTCCATATCACTAACATCTATCCCCACATGCTCATACGGGGTCTTGCCATCGCATAAAACCCTCGTATTGTGATTTAACACAATCAGCTTAGCAACCGACTCCACGAGCTGCAGATTTCTGTAGTTCAACGATTTTCTAATACGACCACGCAGTACCCGATTGAGCCCCTCCACAACCGCAGTTGTCGCTGCAATGTTACTGTAGTACAAAATGTTAGTAGTTATCTCATCCTCGCCCTGCTCTTTCCTCCTATTCTGATTTTTACGTTTGGGCAACAACGCACCAACCAACGCCGCATGCTGGCTTGCGTAGAGTCGCCTGTGAATATATGCCCTGTATGCTTCCAAATAGGATTTTATACGCCTCTTGTATTCATCGAGAATCCTATTCGCCTCATCCTCTGCCCTTTCAATCAATTGTTCTTTGAAAAGTTTAAGCGGCGCTCTTACAGGAGGAAGAACGAATTCTAACTGCCTCTTTAGCTCGTCAAGCCACCGTTTCACTTGTCTTTCAGCCTCACTTATCAGTAAATCTCTCTCACGATCAACTAAACTCTCTATTAGATTAATGACCATTTTCTCTTTTCTCTTGCTCGAGTGACGTGCTGCAAACAAATGATATGACGACCCGGGCTCTGTTGCTTTAGCACCGCATATGCCTTAGCACCATCTGTCGTCATGAACTTGGCTTTTTCGAAAATCTTTTTATTTCGGTTAACAACTGTTAATACGTCAAGTGTTGTGATCTGTGAGCCCACAAACACATAAACATCTATTACCAGCGATGTATTTGGATCGACGACTAGTGTTATTGCATATGGCGATTTATCAAGGTCGACAGTGAGGTACAATTCGTCCATCTCGACATGCGCTATGTTGCTGGAGCTTGCAATCTCCTCTATTTTCTTTCGATGTTCTTCAAAGCCTCGTAATCCTACATATCGAACCCACTCCAAAATCGTTTTACTCGAAACTCTGACGCCAAATATCAATTCGATTATTGATGCTGTATCTGCGGCTGATAGTCCGAGTGTATAGAGTACGACAGCTACATGGATTATTCGGATGTCGTATCGTCCATTTGGAATTGTGAATATGTTCACGGAAGTGACTTCCCCTGAGGGGCACTTGTAGCGTTGTATTTTTATGGGTACTGTGAATCCGAAGGTTGTTACGATGTGTGCTGTTCTGGTTCCGTACTTTATTGCGTTGGGGCAGGGTGGTGCACCGATCGGCTTCTGCGAGGCGATGAAGATGAGGTGGTCGAGTAGGGCGAAATATTCATTTACCAGTTTGTCATGTATGATTATTGGGGCCGGGATTAGTGGGTTGTATGTTGTAATTGGTTGCATATGAACTTTTTCTCCCGGCCCCGTTTCACCTTATCGCAAAATTTTTAACATGACGATGCAATATCATCAACACGCGCTTTCACGAAGCCTTCATAGACAATAGCAAAATTCATTAGTATATAAAACCCAAAATAAATACAGAATACGTCTCTTTTTTGTGGTGGTAGAATGGATGTTTTCGAGTGTATAAGAAGGAGAAGAAGTATTAGAGCGTATAAAAAGGATCCTGTTTCTGAGGATCATTTAAGGGAGATATTAAAAGCTGCTACATGGGCACCAAGTGCGGGGAATTTGCAAAGCTGGGAATTTATTATTGTTAAAGATCATACAACAAAAGTTAGGCTCGCAGAGGCAGCATATGGTCAGTATTTTATTGTTGAAGCCCCTGTAATAATTGTTGTTTGCGCTAATGAGGAAAGATCAGCCAGTAGATATGGGGACAGAGGACGGACATTATATACAATCCAAGATACTGCGGCCGCTATTCAAAACATGTTGTTAGCAGCTTATGCACTTGGATATGGCACATGTTGGGTTGGTGCATTTAACGAGAATGATGTAAAGAGAATTCTAGATTTGCCAAAAACTGTTAGACCTGTTGCTATAGTCCCGTTAGGACGCCCTAATGAAAATCCAGTACCACCTCGCAGATTAGAATTAAAAAGGGTTGTTCATCTGGAAAAATTTGGGAATCACCCCAAGGAATTTTAGAAATAATAACCCCAATATATTTACTTTTTTATTTCGAAGTAATCTTTTTCTGAGAATGGAGGAAATGCGATAACAAGAACTTTGACGTATTTACTTTTTATCTGATGAATAGTTTTAGGGTAAATAATTATGGTGTCGTTTGTATTCATTGAAATCCTCTCACCATTAAGAATCAACGTACAGTTTCCATCAACGATGTGATAAATCTCTGTAGTTTTGAGATGATAGTGTGCTGTATTTTCTCCCCTAACTTCTGCAAGTGCGATAGAAAAGTCAAATTTGTTTCTTATAATCTCATAAATTATCTCAGCATTTTTATTTATTCTCTTGACATTCTCAATACGAAATATTTGATACTTTTCTATGTTCATCAGAATCCCTTCCAAATATTTTTGGAGAAATCATGAACGATTAAAGAATCAATAAGACTTCTACAGAAACGTTGTAGATTATTCCCTAAAAAAGATTTATAAGCTTTTATAGTAGATTTTTTATTAATTAATAATAAATTTTGGAGTTGTGGATGATGGAAAGAAAAGAATCCCTCCCACGTACATGGTTAGAAAAAGGACTTTTCGGAAATCAATTGCATATGTATTGCGACCTTTGCAATAGAGAGATCGTTGTAAAAGTGGGTGGCTTAGGAGGTCTGTTATCTGGAATTGCAGGGACTTTAATAAGCTCCGTTGCGGGCTATACTGCAGGAAGAATTACGGAAGGTGTTGGCAGACATATGCTATCTAAAGAAGCAGAAAAACTAGTAAGAAAATATTTGCACCAATGTCCAAAATGTGGACGATGGGTTGGCGATGAATGCTGGAATGAAGCACAAAATTTATGTAAGGCGTGTACGGGCGAATTTGAAGCCACACCATATACAGAACCTCTATATGAAATTGATAGGGCTGCCGCAGAAGCTGCTATGAAAGCTACTCAAGCTTTTGAGAAATTGGCTGAAAGCGCAGCAATGGCTATGGAGAGAACTGCTCGTGAATTACAAGAAGCTTCAATAATCACATGTCCTTATTGTGGTCAACCAACACCAATGGGAAAATTCTGTACTAATTGTGGACGGCCGTTAGCAGTAACATGTCCCAATTGCGGAATAACCTTACCACCTACAGTTAAATTCTGTCCAAACTGTGGAACTAAGGTGAGAGACTAAAAAGAGATCACGTTACTTATTATATCTTTGTTGAACCCTCTTAATGGCCTTTTTATTATTTATTTTTATTACCAAGGTTTAATGGGTTCTGTTTCTTTACCAAACTAATAATTTTTCCAGTGTCTTCATGAGGTTTGAGACCAGGTAATGATTTAGAAAGCATTTTTTGAAACTCCTCAGATTTTAAAATTTCAAGAAATTGCTGAATTGCCTCCTTTTCAAATCTACTTTTAGGAATCACAAAATCATAGTACTCATTCGTAATAGGTATAAATTCTAATTCATACATATGCGCAATCGGTTCTATTGCAAGGCCAACATCAAATTTTCCACTTTTTATAGCCGCACCAACAGCATTATGCGTTCTTACCTCAACATGATAGCCATCTATCTTTTTAATGAGCTCATTAAATGGTATATTTTTCTCTAAAGCTATTTTCTTGAGTAGGATATCAAGTAAAATTCGTGTGCCAGAGCCACTAATTCTATTTATAAATGATACATCATCCCTCAAGAGATCCTCTACGCCTTTAATCCCTTTTGGATTTCCTTTTTGCACCACTAGCCCTTGCCTTCTGATGTAGCCTCTAACGAAAACAACTTTTTCTTCGGCTTTCAAATGTTTAATGACTGGAATGTTATATTCATTAGTTTTTTCGTCAAGAATATGTATCCCAGCCAAATCTGCTTCGTCTCTTAAAACACTCATCAAGCCACCATAAGAACCTGTATTAATGACCCTAAATCTGAGATTTGGATTACTCTGAATCATCAGTGATAAGATAAGGTCAAGTCCAAGACAGTGACTTCCAATGATAAATAAGTCTGGAGGCTCAAAATCCTCTGAAAATAGAAAAACTTCAACTTCAGAATTTTCCTCAAGAAAATTTATTGTCTCTGGAATTTTTATATACCCATCAGCATTTGCTAATTTCATTATGGAACCAGATCCTCCCGGTGTGGGGAAAGCTATTAATTGTCCCTTAGAATCATAGATAAGGGAAACAGGGACTAAATTTGTCCTTCCCGTTTCGGCATATATTGGAGATTTAATAATTGCCTTCACACTCTTTCGTCTCTTAATCGTAGGATACCCAGATAACTTTCGTATGATTGGTGATACTATAGATTTGTATATCATTAGGGCACTTGTAGGATAGCCAGGAAGGCCAAAAAATGGCTTGCCGTTCAATAAAGCGATAATCGTAGGTTTCCCAGGTTTTGTTTTTATTCCATGTACTAGGATTCCAGGCTTGCCTAACTTATTTATCAAATTATAAAGAATGTCTCTGACTCCAGCAGAAGTGCTACCAGAGGATATTACAACATCGGCTACTTCTAATCCTTTCTTGATCAGAGAAGATATTTCATCAGGATTATCTCTAGCCACGCCGATAAAGGTAGGTTCAGCTCCATCCTCTATAAGATGACTTGTTATTGTAAATCTATTTATGTCATATATTTTTCCGTACTCAAGAGTTTCTCCAGGCTCAGCTATTTCATCACCAGTACTTATTAATGCAACTTTTGGTTTTCTATAAACTTTAACTTTAGCAATACCCACTGCTGCTAAAACACCAATCTCATGAGGAGTCAAAATTGTATTTTTACGCAGAACAAATTCTCCTTTCATCACATCAGAACCAGCAAATTGTATGTTATGCCCGGGAGCAACACTACGATATACTTTGACAAAATCTCCTTCTCTTGAGGTGTGTTCTACCATAACCACAGCATTAGCTCCTTTTGGGATTACAGCACCAGTGCCTATCTCAACTGCAACTCTAGGAACTACTTTAATTTTCGGAACTTTACCAGCATCCACAGTGCCACCATATCTAAGGGTTACAGGCCTATTTTCATGCGCGTGAAAAGTATCGGAAGCTATAACAGCAAAACCATCAACTGTAGCTCTATCGAAAGGAGGGACATCAACATCCGAGTATACATCTTCAGCAAGTACTCTATTAAGAGCTCTTTCTAGTGGGACCTCTTCTATTCCAAGAGGCTTTGGTGTGTAATGAGAGTATAAAATTTTAAGGGCATCCTCCATTGAAACTAATTTTTTGAATATTTTTCGCTCCATGAGTTATTCCCTCAGATTATTTTTGTCTCAAAAGGTTTTACATCTACTACCGTTCCTGCCTCTACACCCTCTAGGTTTTCAGGGACTTCAAAATAACCATCAGCTTTAGCAAGCGTTGATAATAATCCTGAGCCACTTGTATGAATAGGGTCTGCATATAAAATTTCATCTTTCTTAAACAATTTTACTCTCACAAAGGTCCTAACACCAAGCTTTGTAGATACGCGTCTCCTTAAAACAGCCTTTATTATTGGTTCATGATAGAACACTTTCTTAACACCTTGAATTTTTAGAAGCAGAGGTTTCACTATTTTAATTAAACAGAAATATGCAGAGACGGGATAGCCTGGAAGTAAAACTATAAACTTACCAGAGCCTATTTTATAAATCCCCACCGGCTTTCCAGGTTGAATCGAAACACCATGAAACAATTTCTTTGAACCCTCTAAATTGGAGACTATTTTTGAAGACATATCAGCTTTTCCTACACTCGTGCCACCAGTTATTATTAGCACATCTGCATACTCGAGCCCTTGCTTTATACATTTTTCTATTTCTATCTCATCATCAGAAACTCTTCCAAAATGGTGGAAGCCAAAAGCATTTAAGTTAAACATCGATGGAATCAGATAGCTTAAGGAATCAATTATCTTTTCCTCGGTCATTTCATCAAAAGGAGATATAATTTCAGAACCAGTAACAATTACTCCTATCTTGGTTTTCCGATAAACGAGAACTTCTGTTATTTTTGCTGAAACTAGATATGCGAGATTGTGAGGAAATATAATTGTTCCCTTCTCAAGAATAACATCACCTTTCTTTATGTCTTCTCCTAGAATGGATACGTTTTCGCCTGAGGACACAGATCTTAAAATTGCAACCTTATTATTGTCAACTTTCCTTGTATATTCTACTGGTACAACAGCATTTGCTCCCTTAGGCATCTTAGCACCAGTTGAAACATAAACACCTTGATATGCTGATAACGCCCCCTCAAATGGTTTTCCTGGCAATGATTCTCCAATTAATTCAATAACCACAGGGTTTGAAGAACTAGCAGAAATGACATCCTCAAAACGAACTGCATAGCCATCGACTGTTGATCTATCAAAAGGAGGATTATTAATGGGAGCTATTATATCTTCTGCAGCCACACGCCAGGAGGCTTTATCTATCTTTATTCTTTCCTTATCTGTTATTGGCTTGACTTCTTTATCTATACGTTTTAATGCCTCATCCAAAGTTATTAATGATTTAAAACCACGCATTATATGATCTACTGACATCATGATCACTGAATTAATTTCTAACAACAGTTATATATTTCAAGTTCGTGAAAGATTAAAAGGTTTGCTGATTTTAAATTGATATCATTAATAAGAGAGATATTTATTTAGATAACAATCATCAAAGCTTAGCTTCTTTAGAATCTTGCGGTCTCTTATTTCTGATATTGTCTCTCTAATTTCCCAAGGAAAGACAACCCACTTATCAATTACTTCATGAAAATAGTCAGGAGTTATTATGGATCGCGACTTTTTAAAAAGGGTTAGTACCCTCACCGATTTCGGTTTGAAGGTGTAAACATGCTCTAATGCGACTTTTAAAGTCCTCCCAGAATCAGCAATATCGTCAACTAACAATACATTTGAATCTTTAATCTCCTCATCCAAATCTGATTTCACAATCCTCGGGACACTTTCTGTTTCACCAATCTTCCTATAGAACTTTATATCTATAAAATAAAAACGCCTTATATTAAGAAAATCGCCAAGTATCGTTGCAGGAACCATCCCGCCCCTCAATATGGCTACAATATATGCTGGTTGATAACCATCATCCTCTATTCGGTTCGCCAATGTAAAACATATCCCTTCAATATCCTTCCAATCCACTTTGTAAAACTCCAAAGCCAGCACCACTCTGAAATTTTCTTTATTTGGATTTTATTCTTCATTCTACAATAATTTATCGATGTTATTCAGCGTTTCCAAAAAAATCATATATCATATTGCACGATATTTATGACGTTTATAACATATATTTCTTTTCAAGTTTCGCCATACTATGCAGAACTTTTTGAAAAAGTAGTAGACTTAATTTAGCTATATCAGCGCAATACTGCTGCCATAAGCGCAAAACCAAAAATAACTATGTTAAAACTATGAAGCAACAGGCAACATTTACAAATCAACAACTAACCAAAATTTAAAAGACTAAGGAAAAAGTATCGTTAGCACCAAACTTTTTTTAAAGTTAATAATTTTTCTTATCAACGTTTAGAGCTACTTAAGCAACACTAAAATTTGAAAGCTTTTCCTGTCCTATTGAAAACGTAAAAGAAAATAAAGCCACCGTCTTTACTTTTAATTTTACATTAGTCTTATTGCGGCAGTATATTTTATGTTAGAGTTAAAGATATCCTACCAAACTTTCAACTCTACGCTAAGTCTTATTGAGACACTGTGCTCTGATCATAATGAAGTGTTACCTTTGCTGTAACTTTCAATTCTACACTAGTCTTATTGAGAC
>JAGGXT010000294.1 GCA_021162905.1 Candidatus Odinarchaeota archaeon
CTTAAATACGGCTGCCAAAGTATATTATAATACCCGTTAAGATCATTAATAATAAGCAAATATGCTAAGATTTCAGCCATGAAACCTTTGAAAACACTAAGTTGTTTCATATACTCTATGTTAAGGTACCCACTTCTTATCCGTGCAAGCATGCTGCATCAAGATTTACATATAGGTTATTTTGATATTTATTATTTCTGTCGTATTTGTCATTTTCTGATAAATCAAAACCAATAGATTTATTTCTCTTATTGAGATATATTTAACAGATTTATATACAATGGAGGATTTAATTATTTTAATTATTGAAGAACGAATCAATACTATTGCTAAATTACTGTCAGAGCTAGGATTTGATGGAATTATAGAGTTTGATAAAAGGGATCCAGGGTATAAAATGTTAAAACTTATTGCTAGAATGAGGGAGATGGAAGGCGTATATGCAATTGCACTTTGTGCAGGGATTAATGACTTCCAGCTCTTAAAAGGTGGTGCTGAAGAATATTGGCATACCTTATATTTAACTTATAGAGAGTTTCGTAGCGAAAAAGGTGTTATTGGGAGAGATGCTACTAAGCTGTTCGAATTATTCTTCTTATTCTTAAAGAAGGCTATTAATGCGAGGCTTCATAGTATCAAATTAAAACGAACCAAAGCTCTTTGTAAATCATCCTTGATGAAAGATCTTTTGAGCAACTTGAATAAATACAAACAAAATCCATTAGCCCTTTGGAAGGCTCTTGCGAAAGTGCTAAGAACTGGGGCGTCAAAGAAAACGATAGTAATTTCAATGAAACTTTTTGATATTGCAAATTTAGTCGTAGAAGGAAGGTATCTTGATTTTCCGAAGAATATACCAATTCGTGTGGATATTCATACTATTGATGTTTCTATATCGTCAGGTATTGTTAGTGAATATACTAGCAGCAGTGATGTAATTAAAGCTTGGCTAAACGTTTTGAATATTGTAAATCTAGAAATTTATCCAAAAGTGAACTTGCTTAGAATTGACAGCATTGTATGGCAGATTGGAAAAATTATCTATCAAGCGGGGTTTGATAAAACACTCTCAGAGCAATTATTAGTAAAATATTTTGTAGAGGAGATTGATATCGAAAAAGAAATTGCAGAGCGAATGGCAAAAGAGTTTACTTATAATGTAGATGAAATAATGATCTATAGAAAAAAGTATTCCCAGTATTGACTAATCGATTGACATGAGTCTCTAGATGCAAGTATGAACTGTTTCGTATTCTTATTGAGTGTTTATTCACTATAAATGGAATGTGAGTATAATGGAAATTATGGAGATTATAGTAGCAATGACAGCTAAGAAGTAAGTAATATGAGTTAGTTTCATCATGTGAACATCTATCGTTCTTCCACTCATGGTTTCCTCCATGTGATGCCATAAGTCTGTAAGTATTCTTTCATTCAATTTATTTTCGAACATATTACTCTCTTTGTCCTGCAGTTTTTTAACATAAAGGCAGTGTTGATAGATTCCGTTAATTATATCTCTGATTAGTTTTTTACTTGGTACACCATCAGCGTATATTATTGTACTTGGAATGCTTATTCGTACGCCATGAACCTTGCCTACAGCTCTGAAAAATTTTGTCTCAACCAGGTCAAAAAACAAGGTTTCTGTCTCGACAGAGAATGGAAGGTAGCTATCGTTAATCAGCTTTTTCCCATCATGTATAATTATCAATGGATAAGAATAGAAGAAAATTATCTCTCCATTAGGATTGAAGTTTCCACTCTTTACGAGTAACTTATTAGAGTTAACAATATATTTTTCAATTAAACGATTTCCCATTGAAAATAGTATGCCACGTATTTGCCTAATCCCCTTTCTAGCTTGAGAATACTCTATCCTTAAGGAAAGTGAAATTATTACTCTATGATGATAGTAGCCTATTGTTAAGGAGTCTAACAGAATATATTTGCTAAGATTGTCATACTCGCTGAGCACATCAAAAACCTTGAAAGGGTCTAGTGTAATGACGTAGTAAGAGTCTTGCATGATAGGCTCTTCTATTAAGAGGCCATCCTTATTTATACTTGCAACTATTTCCTTTCTAAATGATTCTAGCTCTGCCTTAGTGAAAACAATCTTATCATCCTTAAATCTCAATAGGGATAAAATGTAGTAATCTATGAATACGTATTTACTCATGTGTCACCACTTTCTTTATGAAAGCTATAGCGTCTAAAACACATTCAAAATTATGAGTTGGGTTGTAGTGTTTTATCTTATCTCCTATCGAAATACTAATTCCCGATTCTATAAGCATTGGAATATCGTTTTCGTCATCACCAACAGAGATCACATAATCTTTATCTATGTTTAAGATTTCCCTAAGTTTTTTAACTGCAACCCCCTTATCAATATTAGCAGGTATTAAATCAATTGAATCCTCATGAACAAAAATCTTGATATTGCCACGTTCTTTTTCTGGTATCATATCATTTAAAGTTTTTAAAATTTCTTCCAATAAGTTTACTTGTTTTGGGAAAATTGTCAATTGAACTTTATTAGGTTGGAACCATACTTGATTGCCAAACTTTTTCATAATTTCTCTTTCAATGGCCGATATGACGTCTGGTCTTTTGATCATAATTATTTCCTCAAAGGTTTCTGGGAAAAATATAACACAACCGTTTTCTCCTATGATTGCAGGCGATTTCACGCCAATTCCTCTAACAAAACCAGCAATATATGATACATTTTTCCCGGAGGCAAAAACGATATCGGCACTTTCATTAAGATCTCTTAAAGCCTTTATGATTTTCATATCAACTGGTTTTCCAAACTCCGCCACCGTACCATCAATATCAAAAATTGTTAGAAACCTCTTCACCATAAATCACCAATTGGCGATGCTAAAAAAACTCCTTATTAGTTTGATTTGACAAGTTATATTAATGTATTTCTTAGATATTTTTCAAAATTTCTAATACATCATCTCTAACTTTATTATGAATCTCCTCCCGTGCAAGTATAATATCGATAGGCTCTTCACCAAAAATTCTTGCATTTGCTAAATTGCCGCTTACTCTTGAAACAGCAAGACCCAGCCCTTTCGAGATGGGATAAATAGCAGCAATGTCATGAGGCATTAGAGACGCTCCTTTATCCCGAGCTATGAGAGCTCTTAAATCCAGAAGCCCTTCTATTCTTCCCTCAAAAACTAGGGCTTGATCTAGAGCAGTGCCACCTGTTCCCATAAATACGCTATATTTTTTAGACATCTCGGATGCTACTTTGCCTATAATGTCGTATCCCGAATTTGAATAACAAGCAAACGCAAGTATGGGTTTTTGTATATAGCTGAAATCAGGTAACGTATATTCTGAGCCATTTAGTAAAGTTATATATCTACCACTATCAACTTGCAGTCCTATGAAATAGTTCCTAGATCCGAGAGAATAGTGAATTCCAACTTTCATGTCCGTAAGTGTTGCATCAGAATACGATTTGTCTGTCCATCCGCCAATGAAAAAAGCTCTTGATGGAAATGCTGATTTATTTATCATGAGCCAACGACTATGGTCCGTGCTATAACATATTGGGTCTAAGAAGTATGTAGGCACACCATCTAATAAATCATCTTTAATATTCCCATGACTCACAGAGAAGCTCTTCTCTTGCTCTTCCAAGAGAACATTTGCTTCAAAGGATAATTTTTTAGAAGCCTCTGAGAAATACTCTCTAAGCTTTTCGTCAATGATGTAATCAACTGCCCATTTTTTCTCTCCAACGCCTTCGATTTCGCTAACGATACCCTTTGTCCATTTCCCCTTAACCATCGTACTGAAACTATATATCTTCTCAGCAACCCACAAAAGGGATAAAACATATTTGTTTATTTCAGTGCACCTCAAACAATTTGTTGATCAACTGACCGACAACTAAGATAATAATACTATGAGTGAAAATATTTAGACTGAATATCTATAAATTTTATGCATTTTTAGCGAATAAAATTAGAAGAGAGTTAAATGCAAAAAGAGTACATTGTTAATCACTTTCGTTCGTTTTCATTATCTTTTATTAATCTCTCATGAATTATGTTCTTCTGTAATCATCGAAATCGCTAACTATTTATTATTCTTCTATTATTTACATATTATATATAATATGTAATAATATTAATTAATTAATTTAATTAATAATATAAGAGAGGATAATATGCGGAAAAGCATTGTTTTAGGCATGGTAACTATATTATTTTTTGCAGCTGTGATGGTGCTCCAAGATTATAATAAGGCTTATGCCGTGCAAATAAAAGGAAATAGCGAGATAATCTTTAAATGATACTGTTGTCATTGACTCTGGAGATACAATAGTTTACGAGAACATGACAACTCATTATGAATCTACCAATACGCCGATTTTTATGGTATATGGTAAGCTTAAGTTAATTAACTGCGTAATAATTCCATCGAATCCAGTTGATTTTATAAACATTAATAGTGGTACAGTATTTATAAAGAACGTAACGATAGACAATCCATCTGATTCTGGCCAAGGTTACATTTTTGAAGCTATTGATAGTAGTCTGTATGTAGATGCTAAAAGCAACTGGTTTTTCTAGTATATGGATCGATCGCACGGATAACTTGTATTTAGCGAGGTTAAACATTTCAATATCATATTCTATTTCCATTACTAATTCCAAAAATGTGACACTAATAGATAGTACTATCAGTTTGAACTATCAAGGTTCTAATACGCGGCTTGTTGAGCTTTCTTCCGTTGATGGTGGTAAAGTTCTGAGGAATAATATTAGCATTCCAGTTCAAGCGCTGCGTGATTGGAGTGCATGGTGGAAGGTCTTTCTATAAACATGGCAAATAATATAATTATTGCCGAGAATAATATAATCAATGGTGGAAAAGCTATAGTGCTTTACTCTGCGACTAATATCTTGATAGCAAACAATATACTTGGTGCTGAGGAGCTTGTAGAAGGCTCTGAAGTTCAAGTAGATTTGTCATCCGCCCATGTTTCAATAATAAATAATAATACAATATATAACCTATGGGAAGGTATTAAGGTTTACGCCCATTGCAATGTAACCATACGAAATAATACATTACTGGATTGTGATTTTGGTATCACCATTACGACCGCATATTGGGATGGCAAGGATGATATAATTATAGAAAATAACAGACTCATAATGTGTGGCATCCTCTTTAAGGATACCTCTGGACCGATTTTAGAGAATAATTATCTTGAGGATGCCGTGATAGTAATAGATAGTTCCAGTCTCTTGATAAGATTTAATGTTCTAAGGAATACCACGATCGACTTGATGAATGTTAGCGACGTAACTATAGTTAATAATACAATCTATATTGAAGAAGGTAGAGATTGGTATACTATTGAAGGAACAGCAGAGAATGTTATAATCGAGAATAACACGATTTACACCTTACCCGGTTCTGGTGAAGAGCACCCACCAGAGGAGAAAACTCCAGAGGAAAAGCCTACCACCCCAAGCGAGAGTTCAGAATCCATTATGATATTTTTAGCAGAGATTCTTACATTTATAGTAATTATTGTGGGCGTTATTGTGATCATTTTAAAAAGAAGGAAAAGCTGACAATCCGTTAAATTGTAAGTCCTTGGAAAAAAATAAATGTTTATTCACGAAAGCAGTATTAGTGATCATTGATGGGTGAGTATATTCCAATAATTTCACCAGAAGGACAAATAAAGGGTTTCATAAGTGTAGGGTCGGACTTTTTTACACTTTTATTACCAGATGGTACACAAAAAACATTTTTCTGGTTAGAGCCTAATGTGGCATACTCGGTTACTCAATTTCTTGGCGATAACTACTGGATTCATTTTGATTCTGATTCGCTATATCTCCTAAATTACTTAGATTTGACACCATCGCTCTTTGGGTACGTGGCTTATGACATAGATGAATATGTGAATATCATAAAGAGTCGAGTTAAAGATAGAATTAAGAGATGCAAAGTACTCTTTTCTTATAGTGGTGGAAAGGATAGTAATGCAAGCCTTGTGATTTTAAGTAAACTTCAAGAGCTGATCAGTTTCAAGCTATATGTTGTCTATGTACACGTACCGATTTTGGACTCGGAAAAGAATATCGACATTGCGGAGAGATTGGTGAAAAAACTCGGATTGGACTTGATTGTATTGGAAGCAGATAAAAAGCTTATTAAGAGACGTATCAGCGATGAGGGGCTTCCTCATAGAGGACATCGATGGTGTACATACCAAAAGATTAAGCCAATAAGGAAATTTAAACGTGAATACAGTATTGATTATGAGGTAATTAATGACAGGGCTTTTGAGACTTTTAAAAGACTCATGAGCTTGGTGCAATATGCAAATCAAAGAATTTTCATTAGTGGACGTAAGTTTAGACCTATTTTTCCGCTGACATTCATTGATATTGTTAAAATAAATAGAGATTTCGGCTTGGTACATCCATCTTACACTTTTGGTAATACGCGTGTTTCTTGTACTTTGTGCCCATATCGCTCTTTTGTAGAGGTGGATCATAACGAAATAAAATCGTTGAGTGAATTCAAATTCGTTTGTCGAGTGTTAGAATATGAATATCAAAAATGGTACAGTGACCTACTTTCTTATGAGGATTTCATGAAATTTGCCATGTGGAGATATGGAAGGTATCAGAGTGAACAGATTGTTAGTTTTAGAAAATTTCTTCACAAAAGGAAAGATAATTTAGAGAAAATGACATATAATGAAGTTGTTGAATATCTCAGAAGCCCCTGGGTTTATCCCCTACCACAAGCACCTAGTTTTGATATAGACTTTGTGTTTCAGAAAATAAGAGAAAGTTTAGAAAATGACTATCTAACAGTAATAAATCTTGATTTCGTTTCTAGAAGTTTTAGAGCATGATGAATGCTTTTCTTTTTAAATAACATGCACAGTGCTTTAAAAATGTTTAAATCATTAAATCAAGGAATCTATATGAGGTTATTTTTAATGAAAGAAAGTAAGTTCATTCAAACAGAGGTTGATCTAGAGTTATATCGGCTTCTTAGATATATTTCTCGCAAAGAGAAAAAAGCCTCAAGAAAATATTCAGAGAAGCTCTGGAGGAGTATGTCAAGAAATATAAAAAGAAAGTAGAGGGAGACCCTATTTTTAAATTAATAGGTAGTATTGAAACTAATGAAGGAAATTGGAGTGAGCAGGATGATTGGAGACCTTAATGAGATATACTTTGATACTTCTGCATTTATAGCTCTTATAGACAGGGGGAGATAGGAATCATAATAAGGTGATTAAATTCTTTAGAGATTCTATTGTTAGCGGTAGCACATTTATCCTCGGCAAGTACGTTTTAATAGAGTTCATTACGGATTAACAAAAGAGTTGGAAAGAGAAAGCTACAAAATACTTTCTTTAAATTGAAAAATATATATAATAGTTCGCTTTTTACAAAAAATGCAAATGAAGTTCTTATGAATAAAATTAAGTGTGTGAAATGTTGGATGAAATAGATGAAATTGTTAAATCTTGGTATAGAGAAAAAGCACAATATGAATGGGAGCGCTTGCAGCAAGATCCTTATCATCAATTAGAATTCATTATAACGTTTCACTTTCTTAAAAAATACTTGCCTAAAACTGGTTTGGTTCTGGATGCTGGAGGGGGACCAGGGCGGTATACAATAGAGCTTGCAAAAAGAGGGTATGATGTTATTCTGTTGGACTTGGTTCCCGAGCTATTAAAAATCGCGAAAGAACAAATAAAAAAAGCAGGTGTGCAAAATAAAGTTAAGCAGATTGTTGAAGGCTCCATAGACGATCTATCAATGTTTGAAAATGAAACATTCGATGCTGTACTTTGTTTAGGAGGTGTATTGAATCATCTTTTAGACGAAAGACGAAGAGAAAAAGCTGCGAGAGAGCTTATAAGAGTTGCAAAGAAGGGGGCTCCTATTTTTGTTTCGGTCATAAGTAGGCTTGGTGTGCTGAGAGCAATATTCTTAAGATTTCCTGAGAGTCTGAAATTCTGTAAACATCATTGGGAAGTGGGGGATTATATCCCCGGGGTGCATGGAAGAGGATTCACAGCGGCTCATTGGTTCTTACCTGAAGAGCTAAAAGAACTATTTGAGAGGCTGGGAGTAAAAATTCTAGAGATGGCTGCTTTAGAAGGGCTGTCGTCTCACCATCGGGAGGAAACAAACAAACTATATGAGAATCAAGAAAACTGGAAATTATGGTTGGAAATATTATTAGAGACTTGTAATCATCCTTCAATTATCGGGGCAAGTGAGCATTTTCTTATGGTCGCTAAGAAAATATAATAATTATATTCTGAATGAAAATTCAACTAGCTAATTCTTTAACCTCTGCTTTAACGGTTTCTACGAAATCCTTTGCCAATTCAATAGCCTCCTCGGCCTCTTCTTTGATATGTAAGTAATAGCTCCATAATCAGTAATTCTCTTCTTAATCCTATAATTTAATAATCATTGTTAAAATAATGTTTCACCGCTATTTTGGTCAAAATATCTGATTTTTTATATTTATGGCATTATTTCTTATGAAAGAGAATATGGAGGCAATCCTTTTGAAAGCCTCTAAGCTCTTAATATTTTTACTTTTATCCTCCGTTATTTTATAC
>JAGGXT010000184.1 GCA_021162905.1 Candidatus Odinarchaeota archaeon
AATATATATATCAAAAATTATAATTTTTATTCGTATTTTGAAAATTTTCTCCTTTAAATAGCGTAAGTTACTAAAAATAAAAGATTAAATAAAGTTAGTAGGGAGGTAGAGTATGATCCCAAGGAAGAGAATAGGAATATTTATTATAGTACTTTTTATTATGTTTGTACTATTTGCCCAATCTTTAACTCCTGTTCATGCAAGCACAACCGATACGGAAATGATAAAGGTCACAAATAGTGTAATGTATGTAGGAACAACCGGTAATGACTTTATACATTTATCTATTAAAACGTACATGAGCTTATTAGATAAAAATATACTAAAAATATATATTGCTCCCTGGTGACAATTCTATCAAATATGCAGGCACTTTCTCAATAAAAGAAATATATCATTCTAGTTACTTTAAAGAAGCATTATATATAAGTACAGAAAAACTTTCAGGGGATATTGAAATTGTTCAGTTTAACGTCTTTAAGAATAATACTGCATTTATAGTTGTAACTACTGATGATTACAGAACTTCTAGTGAAAAAAAGATATTTATTATTAATTGCATGTTTGGCGATAATATTATGGAAAAGGATTTCTTAAAATTTTTCAGCGATACAAAGCTACATCATATATTAATTAAGGATGAGCTATGGATTTCAAAAGTGCTATCACCTACGCAAATCCAAAAAGAACGATTAGCTGACCAAGAATTATCTTCAAAGACAACCCCGTATCCAGAGGATCATAAAGATTGGGTATATTCCGTTCGCTATGATTTCCTTTGGTATTGGATAAAATATTACATTAAGGTAAGGTTTATGTTAACTGCAGCATCTTTTGAAATGAGTGATGGAGATCATACTCATATAGAAGTACGGATAATAGATAAAGAAGAGTATGCAATAGACTCTTGTGGAAGCTATTGGGAGCAAGATAATGGATTTTACATAGGCCAAGCGGGGTATTATATAGGTGAAACAATTGCAGAAGTTAGAACACATGACTATATCATAAGTATAGGGCCTCCAATAAGAGGTTTTTATATGTACTTTTGGAGAACAGATGATGCTGGTGGTTCAAAATCACTTCCTAGCATGTATTTAGGCTTAGGCTTAGCCGTTGCAACGCAAGGCTATGGTACATTCTCGTTTGGAATTTATATATCTATTCCATTTTTAAATAACCCCTCAGCTGATGTATATCAAGAGGATGATTACACTTACACAAAATACGTGGCCGTGAAATGGCATCTCTATTATGCAAGTGTTCCCGACGATAAGCTGGAGTTCAAATGGACTATGTCATGTAGCGAAGAAATAGATTCAGCTGGTGATGGCTATATAACTATTGATGCAAATCTAGCTCACTTAGAAGTTTGGTTTTCAACGCAGAATCAGAACTTCAGAGTAGCTACTATTACTTCAGGTACTGTTAGCATCACAATAAATATAAATAATGATTAAAAATGACTTATGCAGGAGGTTATTGAATATGCATTTTTTAAAACGTTACTTACCTAAAAACTTAACCCACTGTAGTCCACATAATTCATTATACTTTATCTTATTAACTTTCTTTATTGCCACAAATACCATATTCGTTCCATCTCTGCACCCAATAGCCCCATCTCAATTGATAAATACCTCACATCTGTCACCCCAAATCATTGATGGTGTGAAGCATCATAATGTGTTAACATCGATTCATTCATTACTATTTACCCAATCTTCTTGCTCTTCACTCTTAACCTCTGAAAAAGCAACACTATCTCTTCTGTGGAGATACAGCACAAATGATACAGTAGAGTCGTCGCCAGCGCTGGGTGACGTTGACGGCGACGGGAAACTGGAGGTTGTTGTGGGCTCCACAGATAGTAATATTTATTGTGTAAACGGCGAAGACGGTTCTCTTCTGTGGAGATACAGCACAAATGAAGCAGTATACTCGTCGCCGGCACTGGGTGATGTTGACGGCGACGGGAAACTGGAGGTTGTCGCATGCTCCGCATATGATGATGTTTATTGTATAAACGGCGAAGACAGTTCTCTTCTGTGGAAGTATCACATCGTATCAGAGTGGATACCTTCGTCGCCAGCGCTGGGTGACGTTGACAATGACGGGAAATTGGAGATCATCATTATTTCCAGAGATGGGGATATTTATTGTATAAATGGCGATGATGGCTCGCTCCTATGGGAATACTATATTTCAGGTTTTGTGTCTTTAGCATCACCTGCATTGGGTGATGCTGATGGAGATGAAAAGTTTGAAATCATTATAGGCTCTGATGAAGGCTTAAGATGCTTAAACGGTGAAAATGGATATATCCTATGGGAATATAATATTACAAATAACAGCGAGGATTCGTCACCCGCGCTGGGAGATGTTGATGGTGATGGAAAGTTAGAAGTTATTGTAGGTTCATGCAATAATAATGTATATTGCTTAGATATTTTGAATGCTGGTTTTAGGTCTATATGGCGTGGTTTTCATGGAGATTTTGATCATGCTGGAAATATGAGATTTATTGATTATGATATGGATTATTTGTCAAGATGGGATGAGGAATATTTAGGTACTGATCCGACAAATAATGATACAGATTGTGATCAGATACCTGATGGGTGGGAAGTAATTCATGGTCTAAATGCAACCGATAAATCTGATGCACTACAAGATAATGATATGGATGGGCTCACAAATTTGCAAGAGTATCAATATGGCACAGATCCTACTAGATGGGACACGGATGGGGACCTAATAGGAGATGCTCAAGATCCACTTCCCACAAGTTGGCTTTTACCGATACCAGTTATTGTACTATTGGCTGTCAGTATAATATTCGTTGTAATTAATGTTTCAAGAAGAAAGAAAATAGACTAAGAAGTTAGATTCTTCGGCTTTATATTCATTTAATTTTTCTTCCCTTTCTGATTTTTCAATAGTCTTAAATCTTCAATAGCAATCGCAACGACTTTGTGGATTGCTTCTGGTATTGTATGTTTCCATCTTACTTGGTATTATGAATACGATCCAAGCTTCGTGAGAGGGATTCACAGCTGGTAGACTTTCATAGAAATGAGTGAGTTTTTATCTACCAACTGCTTCTCCATCATCGAGACTGGGGCTCCTAATAGGGCCTTTGGGACAACCCCGGAGCCCTGCATCTGAAGATTCAAGATAGCCGCAACATCCCTATCAAGGATTAGGTGGCACTTTTTGCACATCATCAACCTATCCTCATAGGCCGCCATGTGACTGGAGCAGAGAGGGCAGGTCTTGGGAGAGTTTTTCGGATTAACGTACCTGACCAGCAAGTCGAGCCACCTTAACTTGTATTTCCAATATTTCTTTTCATTGCGTCACTAATGCTAAAGGAGCCGAACAAGTATATAAATCAATCTAAACCGTAACAGTTTCAAAAGGCAAAGAGTTATATTCTTTTCTGGCATGCATTTTGTAATTTGCGTTTCTACTATAAAGACTGCGGGAGTAATATTAGCCAACTTAACACTATTATTTTGGATTGTCTCTTATTTTTTGAATTCAGCATAAAAGGTATGGGCATCAATTATTACTTTCCCACAGTAATATGAAAAATTAGCATAAGTAGTACAAGTTTAGTGATATGTATTTCTTTGAGCATCTTGTCTTAGAAAATTTGATTGATTAGAAAGAGAAATCTTTTTTATAGCCTACGTATGCGTCAAATTTATTAAAAACGTTCATCTCATATAGCTGGCTATTAATGTTATTTTCCTCTTTTTTGCCTCTTCCTCAGCTGACGGGTGAATCCAGTAACCAAACATTAACGCATAAATTTCATCACTTATAATTTCCTTTAACCTATTAACCACAGAACCAAATTTCTCTACATCACTACGATAAATTCTTGACTTACATTCGCCTATAACTACTACCCGTTTTCCATTCTTATTGCCTATACCATAAAGATTTATTTCTATCTCCTCAGCATCGATTTTGAAGAACTTCCTATCTAAACTATCTATATTGATACTCTCATGCCTATAAAGCCATCCAGGAACAACAACACGAGCTATGTCCTCCAAGCCAAATCCCACAGTATCACTAAGCCTTGATACACTAACCGAAAGATTCCTGACAGCCTCCGACAACCTATTTATTTGCTCTTCGGTTCTTCTTTGTGCCTCGGCTAACTCGTTTAATCGTTCCTCGGTTCTTCTTTGTGCCTCAGCAAGTTTATCGACGGTTTCTGAGAGTCTGTCTAGTCGCTCTTCGGTTCTTCTTTGTGCCTCGGCTAACTCGTTTAATCGTTCCTCGGTTCTTCTTTGTGCCTCAGCAAGTTTATCGACGGTTTCAGAAAGACGATCTAGACGCTCCTCAGTTCTTCTTTGTGCTTCAGATAGGGCTAGTATTGAGGAATTCAGCTTTAATATATTTTCTGATAATTTATCGACGGTTAATCGTAGTCTATCGAACTCTTCCCTTGTGACCTTTATTTCTTTTACTTTGTCCTCTATGATTTTCACTATCACATCGTAGAGTTCAGGCGTAAGAGACATTAAATCACCAAGATATAATTCATACAAAAATATATAAACTATTTCTTTTTGTTTGGCTCAAAAACAGTTTTACTTGCATATACTCGGAATATTACACATCCTCTAATGCTACACTTATTAGGATCTGTGAGAATATATCATCCTTTTTGTTTTGCTAAGGCTTCATGTATCTTTTTGACACGCAAAATATCCTTTTGCCGCTTACTCTTCTCATAGGAAGAAAGTTGCTCCTCCAAAGAGGATACGGGTACTTGTATTCCCAGGACGTTAACAAATACAGGAGACTCTATCCTCTTATTAAGGGAAACCCATTTTCCTTCTATTTTCTCTTCCAGATCACCCATGACCTCAATGTTCACATCATTAATTCTAAATTTCCCATGATATGAGCGAAAATGTTCAGTTTCTCCAAATGAAACATCTTTTATCTTGTATTGCTCCCAAAGTTTGTTTAGTCTCAAGGCATCGTCTTTTGTGGTTAAAATATCAATATCCTTCGGTTCAATGTCTACACTTTGGAGAGCTAGGCTGAGACTACCTACAAGCACCCAGCGGATACCTTTATTTTTAAGATCCTCGGCAACAAATTTCAATACGTTAAGCACTTTCTCAAGAATCATTTCATATCACTCAATTGTTTTTGTATGGCATTTGTAGTAGAGAATACTAACATCCTTAAACTTTAATATTTATCGGGATTTATGAAAAAAGGATGTAACTGGCTCAACAGTTATAGGAATTACAATTTTCAACATATTGCTTACATTCGTATCTTACGGTACTTTAATATATATGACAATAACTTAGAGATAGTCTCAAGACTTATTATGAACGCATTCAATAATCTCCTCTGAGTTTACATAATATTTAGTGCTTTACTCAGCTATGTCTCTTATCAATACTTTTGAGCTTCTGATATTGCAGCGAATTCTAAGTTTCTTGGACTTTATTTCTTTGTGCTAAATAAAAAGAGAATGTTAGGATTCCCTAGTCACTTTAGATATTTATTAAACCATCCGACTATCTCCTCAAGTCTCTTCTTTCTATGCTTTGGCTTACCCTTCCTTGATAAGTTATGGTTCTCATTTGGGAATAGTACAAGTCTCGTATCAATTCCTCTTACTTTTAAGGCTGTGAACATCTGAAGTGCTTGGTCGAGCCAGCATCTGTAATCCTCTAAACTGTGAATTATAAGCAAAGGTGTTTTTATATTCTCAACGTACTTTATTGGGCTCTGGTCCCAATACTTAGCAAACCATTTCTCATCCCAGAATGGCCGTCCGAAGCCTCCAGCATTTTGATCCTCATTAAAGTAAAATCCTATATCTGTAGTTCCGTAATCACTAATCCAATTTGCAATAGACCTTTGTGTCACCGCGGCTTTGAATCTATCAGTATGTCCTATGATCCAATTGGTCATAAACCCTCCATAACTTCCACCTGTAACTCCAAGTCTTTCTTTATCAATAAAGTCGTATTTTTCAAGTACGTAATCCAGGGCTTCCATTAAGTCTTTATAGTCCCTATCTCCGTATTTCCCACGGATATCTCTAAACTCTTCAGAATACCCTGCACTACCTCGTGGATTCGTGTATATTACGACGTATCCCTCATTAGAAAGGACATGAAATTCATGCATAAACCCCTCTCCATATGTTGTAGCTGGACCACCATGTATTTCAAGGATTGCAGGGTACTTCTCTCCCTCTTTAAAGTTCACCGGCTTTAAAATCCATCCATCAATCTCTACACCATCGCTTGCTTTAAAAACAAAATGTTCTGGATCTTGTAATTTGATTTGACTTAGAAAGCCATCATTGAATAAGGTCATTCGTTTTAGCTTATTAAAGTCATAGATGTATACCTCTGGTGGTTTAGTTGAAGTCATAATTACTGATGCAATTACCTTCTCGCTTACAGAGAAGCTATCCACCACAAATTCCCCTTTTATTACAGGAGATATGTTACCGTTAATATCTACTTTGTAAACATGCACAAATCCACCATCAGCAAGTGAAAAATAAATATAATTGCCTACCCATTGAAGGTCCAAGCTTGATGAAGGGCCTCTAATATCGCAGTTCATCGGGTTTCCTGTTCCCATGTCCATGTCTGTAAGTAACTTTATAGTTTTATCTTTTAATGACAGAATCCAAACTTTTGTATGCGAGGATAAACCTCTTGGAAAATTGTGTCCTCGGAATGCTAAAAGTTGATTATCTGGGCTAAATTCCAAGTCACGGATCAAGAAATCATCGTTTGTCAATTTTATACTCTGGCCGGTCTCTAGATCATAAATGTAAATATTATGTATGTACGGCTTTAGCTCATATTCCTTCACTATGTACGCTATCTTTTTACCGTCTCGACTCCATCTTGCAAAGGTGACATTGAAATCTCCACTCGTTACTTGGGTGTAATTTCCACTCTCTACATCGATAATGAATAAGTGTGAGGATGTGTTATACACAAAGCCCTTTTCGTTATACCATATTGGGATTTTCTCAATAACTTTAACGTCCTCATCAGACTCTCCAACAGTGGATAGAAAAAGTATCTTCTTTCCATCTGGAGACCACTGAATATTCTCAATACCACCCTTCATTTTTATTAGCATTCTGGGTTCGTATCTTCCATCGATGCGCATAACCCATAACTCTTTACCCTTTTCCTCCTCTTTAAGGGTTCTTCTCGAGATAAAAGCAAAGCGTCTTTCATCTGGAGACCACTCTGGTGATCTGTCACTAGGTCCATTTGTTATAGATTCGTAATCTCCTGTCTCATTATTTAAAATCCAGATTTTGGATATGTATTTATCCTCTTCAAAGCTTAGCTTAGTTACCGTAAATAGTGTATACCTCCCGCTGGGTGATATTTTTGGGTCGGAGACCAACGTTAATTTTTCTAGGTCTTCTATTTTCAAGCCTCTTTTCATAACAATTCACACCATGATTTAGTTTTTTCTTAGATAGAAAAGCCCTATTAAATAATGTTTGTGTTTAGTGAAATACAAATCAATGTTTTATATATCTCTTCGTTGCAGTCATGAAAGAAGAAGTGTTAGGGGGAATAAATATTTAATTTTATAATTTTCCCCCTAACAATATGTAATCTCAAAACTAAGTGGCCAGCATCAATTGCAATTAAAAATGATTTAAAGTGAATCGTCATACATTTAAAAAGGTCGTGTGCGCAATAGATATTAGAAATGACTAAATTTTAATAGTGCGTCCTTCAAAGTAGGAATCAGATAAAGATGTAAGTTCAAAATGTAGGTGACACATTATTGGATACTGAAATGCCAAAATTTTTAGAAGAGCTTGAAAATTGTAAGTTATGCGAATGGCAGTGTGGTGTGGATAGGCTCTCTGGAGAACTTGGAGTATGTAAAATGGGGGTTCCGCAAGTAGCAAATTGCCAGCTTCATCCAGCACCACCACAAAGTTATACTATATTTACAGCTGGATGTAATTTTAAATGCTTAAATTGCCAGAACTGCTTTATTGCACACTACCCGGACATAGAAACGCCAGTAAGAGGCTATGTAGACCCAAAAGAACTTGCAATAGAATCTATTGCCGCAATCAAATCCTCTATAGGGAAACTTATAGGTGCAGATCGCATATTTTTCAGTGGTGGAGAACCAACAATACATCTGCCCTATATAGAAAAAATAGTGGAAGAGGCTAGAAAAATAGATCCCGAAACAAAAGTGAATTTTGATACCAATGGTTTCCTAACAATGGATTCTCTGAGGCGAGTGTTAAAATTCACAACATCTATAACTTTCGATATTAAAGCCTACAATGATGATGTTCATAGAGCGTTAACTGGAGCCCCGTCCGAGCCTGTTTTAAGGAATGCCGAATATATTGCCAGATATGCTAGAGACAAGTTATGGGAGTATAGAATTTTAGTAATACCTGGAATTATTGATGTGGACGAAATAAAAACGATATGTGAATTTATAGCGTCTATTGATCCATCGTTGCCGATATGTTTTCTTGCCTTCAGACCAAATTTTGTATTAGATCAGCATATGGGTGCGACATGGAAACTGATGAATAAAGCTGTTGAAATAGCACGTAGAGTTGGATTGACAAATGCAAATTGGGCAGGAGGAACGAATATACCGGGGTATGAACTAAAAGATTATGATAGGCTAAAAACTAAAATTTCAGGATATTATAAGCATGAATGGGCTCTAAAGGCTGCAGTATACGCTTTCAAAGTTGGTTGTAGAACACATCCGAGAAATTGTGGGAGTTGCAATATTAAACTCAGTTGCCCAGTTAAAAAATATGTTCCTGAAAGAGTAACCTAAAAACATGATTTAAGCTTAGAGAAAGTTAATATTTATAGTTAATAATTACATGATTATCTAATTAAGGAGGATATCATCTTGGAGAAATATACTACGATTTCGATTTCAATAGAAACAAAGAGATTGCTTGAAAAGCGAAAAAAGAACATGGATTGGGATCGTTTTCTAAGATCACTTATTGAAAGGTTAGAAGAGTTAGAAAAGATAATGGCCGCAAAAGAGTTAGAAGGAAGATTTACTGAAGATGACGAAAAGGCTGCTATAGAGTCCATGCTTCAGCACAAGAGGAACATAAAATTTCGAGAAGTAAATTTGTAAAGATAATAGCTTTTTTATATAAAAGTGAGGAAAAATATAACCATGATATCACAATGTATTAGGTGATCATATGAAACCATCACTACGCGTAGGTATTATTATAGGGCTCATAGCTGGTATTGTTGCAACACTTGTTGAAGCATTTGTAGCCTATAATGAATCCCTTTACTTCCTATGGCCATGGGTTGGCTTTTTCTTATACACACCTGGCCTAGTTACTGCATTATTAATTTCACTGTTTCTGACACAATTATATATGAAAAGAGGAGCAACCCTTGATGAGAACTATGGTATCTTTCTGGGACTAACGATTCTTATAGTGTTCTTTGTGTTTGATAACTTAATAATTTTCCCAATTTTCGTGGCACCCGTTGTTTGGCCGTGGCAGGATTTCTTCTTTAACTTCAGATTCCCCGTAGGGCTCATTGATACACTTGCAAATGGATTCATATTTTTCATGATAGGCTGTTGGATAGAAAAGAAATATGTTACAAAAACAGATCCTAAAATGGAAAATCTATTCTTTAAAATCTTTAATATTGTGAAGTATGTATTTACGGGCCTAGCGGCTATTTATATACCTCTAGTTGTAGTAGCCTTGATGCTTTCTGCAGATTATTTAAAAACAGAATCATTCCTTTCACCAATGATACTGTTCATGACTCCTATTGCAAGTGTAATTTTGGTAATTCTCTGGTTTCTGGCAATAAAAACAATACTTAAAGTTTCTACAATTGATTATGAATTAATCAGGAGTGCCACCTCTAGGCTTATAAAAATCGTAATTATTAACGGCATCATCAACGAGTTTGCATTCTTTTACGAAATATTCTTCCTATATCCATTTGGTCAAGGAGTTATTACATCCGCGTTTCCAGAATTGTCAATGTTTCATAAAGCGTTAATTCAAGGCTACTTGGTAGTAATTTCATTCCAAATGATTTTCATGCTACTCTTGATATCTTTACTGCTTCCATTCTTACGGCATCAAAAACGTAGCTAATTTATTTTTACTATTTTTTTCTGTTTTTGGAGCTTCTATTGACTTTAAAAATATTTCACCTTCCTTTAGGATGATTCCTTCATATCTTTCTCTTCTAATATGCTTAAGAAAAATCATATTTCCCTTAAGTTAATAACATCAATTTTTAGTTTATCAGCGTTTTCTATTATGAATTTGTCGCTGGTGATTAATGGATAATCGTAATATTGACTAGTGGCAACATGATAGCTGTCGAAATAATGAAGTTTTCTTGGACCACCAAATTTCTTATATAATCGTAATGCGGTGATAACAATAACTGGTGATAGTGGAAGTGATATATGAGGTATTGTTGATAATCTGCTAATTGTATTAATAATCATATCGATGTCGACACCCACCGAAAGAAGACATGTAACTAAGTCATCATAGAGAATTGATGATACATAAGCGATTATTTTATTATCAAGAATAAGATTAATAACCTTTTCAGAATGCTTAACAAGCTCATCAGCCTTAAAATAAGAAAGGAAAACATCAGAGTCGATAAGAAATTCTCCCTTAAGTTCTCTTTCTAACAAATTTTTCACCAGCCTCTTCTAACTCTTCAATGCTCCATGGGATTTTTAAAAATCCTTTTGCTTTTTTCGGATCAAGAACTGGAATAAGAAGAATATTGCCTTCATCTAAAGCCACTAGGAAACTTTTAGCCTTTATCTTTTCTCTGATTTCCTTTGGTAACGTAATCCGACCTCTAGAATCAATTTTGGCAATATGCATATTCCCACCATTTTTAAAAAATACCCATAGATATTTAAATATTCCCAAGAGATTCCTTTTTATGTCGATGCAAAAGTTTTTTACAGCATTGTAGCTTTGTTTGATTTTTTAAAATCACTGGTATCGACTTTATAGAAAAATTTATATTAATATTTGCACAATTGTTCAAATGAGAAAATAATAAACTATGGTGATTGCATATGGCTGAGGTTTGCAAGACGTATGAAGAGCATGATGAAAAGATAACCAGTGTTAAGAAAAAGCTTCCAAGTGATGAGTTTATTATAGAGGCGGCTAATTTCTTTGATGCTTTTGGTGATTCTACACGATTGAAAATCCTCTTTGCCTTAATGAATGAAGAGCTTTGCACTTGTGACTTATCCAAACTTACAAATTTATCGGTCTCAGCTGTTTCTCATCAACTAAGGCTTTTAAAAGATAGGAAGATAGTAAACTATCGCAAGGAAGGTAAGAATGTTTTCTACCGCTTAGATGATGAACACATAAAAGAAATTCTAAAGATAGCTATTCGACACTTAGGTGAGAGAAATGTCTCGTAAACTTAAGCTGGAAGGATTAGACTGTGCAAGCTGTGCTTATGAGATTGAAGAAGCACTAAGGAAGGAGAATTTTAAGTCTGCAGTAGTTAATTTTTCAACTGGAGAGTTAATAATAGAGGGAGATGTTAAAAAAGCTAAGGAGATCATTAAAAGAGTTAAACCGGATATAAAGATTATAGAAAAAGATCTGAGAGATAATGGTCATCGACAAGATGATATTGATGAATTGGATCATATGAAGTCGCCTTACTTCATAATTCCTTCACTAATACTTTTCGTTTTCGGATTAATTTTAAGGTACTATTACAATTATGATAACATATTTGTTTTTGGAATCTTTTTGACCAGTTACATTATAGTGGGATTAAAAGTTTTGAAAAGAGCTTTTGTAAACTCCGTGCATGGTAAGATCTTTGACGAGAACTTTCTCATATCTGTGGCCACGTTAGGTGCTTTCATTATTGGGGAGTATCCTGAAGGCGTTGGAGTGATGATTTTCTATATAGTTGGTGAATTTTTTCAAGATTTAGCCATAAATCGTTCAAGACGCTCTATCAAATCTTTACTGGCTTTGAAGACAGACTATGCAAACTTAAAAGTTGATGACAAAATAATGCGAGTCAGGCCAGAAGATGTTAAAGTTGGGGATATAATTGTTATAAAATCTGGAGAAAGAGTCCCCTTAGATGGAGTAATCATTGAAGGGAAATCAACGGTTGATACTTCAGCTTTAACAGGGGAATCCATCCCAAGAGTTCTGAAAGAGGGAGATGAAGTTTTATCAGGAATGCTCAATTTAAGTGGTCTTCTAACAGTAAAAGTTACAAAAACATTCAAAGAATCAACAGTTTCAAGGATTCTCGAGCTTGTTGAAAGGGCTAGTGCAAGGAAGGCGAAAACTGAAAAATTCATTACAAAGTTCGCTCGTTATTACACTCCCGTTGTTGTTACCCTAGCTCTTATCGTTGCTATCGTTCCACCTTTAGTCTTCGGTGAGCCTTTATATAGTTGGACTTATAGAGCCTTAGTCCTCTTGGTAATTTCTTGCCCGTGTGCACTGGTCCTCTCAATTCCTCTTGGTTACTTTGGAGGAATAGGAAAGTCTGCTAAGGAGGGTATTCTTGTCAAGGGCTCGAATTTCCTTGATGCTATGAGCAAAGCAACAATTGTTGCCTTTGACAAAACAGGAACATTGACAAAAGGAGTTTTTAGAGTTACTCAAATAGTTGTGAAAAACGGTTTTGGTGAAAAAGAGATTTTAGAGTTCGCAGCATTAGCTGAAATGTACTCAAATCATCCAATTGCAAGAGCAATAAGAGATGCTTATAAAGGGGAGATTGATAAGAGTTTAGTTAAGGAATATGAAGAGATAGCTGGACATGGTGTTAGAGCAAAAATAAATGGGAGAGAAATAATAATCGGAAATGATAGACTTCTGCATAAATTTGACATAGAGCACGATACATGTTACGTAAAAGGGACTGTAGTTCACGTTGTCGTCGATAGAAAATATGCAGGGTATATAATAATATCGGATGAGATAAAAGAAGATGCTCCAAAGACCATAAGAGAACTCAAAAGGCTTGGTATTAAAAGAATAATGATGCTTACGGGTGATAATAAAGAAGCTGCGGAGCAAATAGCGAAGCAAGTAGACATTGATGAATTTTATGCCGAGCTTTTACCAGAAGATAAAGTTAAGATAATTGAAAATCTTGAAAAGAAAAAGTTCAAGGAAGATGATGCAATTATTTTTGTTGGCGACGGTATAAATGATGCTCCCATTATTGCAAGGGCAGATATTGGAGTTGCAATGGGTGCTCTGGGGAGTGATGCTGCCATAGAGACAGCTGATGTGGTTATAATGGATGATGCTCTTTTAAAATTACCTTTGGGTATTAGGATTGCAAGGAAAACACGAAATATCATATGGCAAAATATAATTCTTGCTTTGGGTGTTAAATTACTTTTCCTAAGTCTTGGAATTATGGGACAAGCAACGATGTGGGAGGCTGTGTTTGCTGATATTGGTGTGGCTCTAATAGCCGTCTTTAATGCTATGCGCATCTTAAAATAAGCAAATAATAATACTTAAGAACAGAATATACTAATGTCTGGAATTAGAAAATAAATCAAGAATTATAAATTATAATAGTACACCTAAATTATTACTAAAAAGATATTTTAATTGATAAGTAGAAATAAAGAAAGTTAAAATACATCTAAAAACTAAGTTTGACAAACTGGTATTTCTAGTCTAGTAAGATAAAACTTTAAGTAGGCAGGATTTACATGAGCGTAGGAGAGGAGATAATTTCATGAGTGAAATAAAGTACAAGCCGATAGGAATTATTCATTCCCCATTCAAAGAACCCAAGGGCACGCCTATACAGCCAACAAGTGCTCGAGGAGTAAAGGGAACTGTTGAAATATTTCCTGAGTATGTAGAAGGACTAAAAGATCTTGAAGGTTTTTCACATATTATCCTAATATATCATTTCCATTTAGCAAAAAGGGGAACTTTAAAGGTAATACCATATATGGATAAAGAAATTCGTGGGGTTTTCGCTACCCGAGCACCAAGTCGTCCTAACCCAATTGGCATATCAGTTGTACGCCTCATTAAAATCAAGGGAAATATTTTGCACATTCAAGATGTGGATATTATAGATGGGACGCCTCTTCTCGACATTAAACCATACGTTCCAGAATTTGATATACACAAGGTAGAAAGAATAGGATGGCTCGAAAAAAGAGTAAAAAACCTTCATAAAGCAAGAGATAATGGAAGATTTATATAATATAATATGATTTTGTAGGAAAATCGCATAATAGATAACTGAAAATAAGAGAAATCACTGTTCCAATTCCATCTTTAATGTAATTTCTAAAATCTGTCATTCGCTTGTCAAATATATAAACGTCCATTTAAAAATATCGCAGAAGGTTCTCAGATTGTATCTGGGGGATGAATGTGGTCTCGGGGAGGAGGCGTGATGGGAACGCAGAATTTAAAAGAAAATAGACATAAAATTATATAGGATGCAATACGGGTGAGTCCTGTCTCCTGGCGGGATAGCCTTAACGGGCCGATAGCCCAGTAGGTTAAGAGGTGAGTGTGACGCAAGGGAACGTTGCTGTGGATTTATATAATGTTAATAAGATTTACAATATTGGAAAGGTTTCGATACATGCACTTAGAGATGTCACTCTTAAAGTGTTAGAAGGGGAATTTATTGTTGTTTTAGGACCAAGTGGTTCTGGGAAAAGTACATTACTTAATATAATTGGAGGCATAGATAGACCCACCTCTGGCAAAGTAATAGTTAATGGTATCAATCTACAAAATCTAAGCGATGACGAACTAACTGAATTTAGAAGAAAATTCATTGGCTTTGTTTTTCAATTTTTTAACTTAATTCCAACTTTAACAGCAAGAGAGAATATAATGTTAACGTTAGAACTTGCAGGTGTAAAGAAGCATGAACTAAAGAAAAGAGCTGATGAATTATTAGAACTTGTAGGATTAAAAGACAGAGCGGATCACTTTCCAGCTGAGCTCTCAGGGGGACAACAGCAAAGAGTAGCCATTGCACGAGCTGTAGCTGCAAATCCAAAACTTTTACTCTGTGATGAGCCTACTGGAGAACTTGATATGGAATCTGGAAAAAGAGTACTTTCCATCATAAAAAAGGTAAATCTAGAGAAAGGAACTACAGTTATCATGGTTACACATAATACAGCGATTTCGAAGATAGCATCGAGGGTTATTAGGTTAAGGGATGGCCAAGTAGTTGAAACAAAAATTATTGAGAGCCCAATTGACGTTTCTGCTTTGTCGTGGTGAGATCATGCTTATGCTTAGGCGGAAGATGCTTAGAGACATCATGAAGTATAAATCTCAGTTTATAGCGATCTTTGTTACTATAGTCCTAGGTATGGCATCATTTATTTCATTCTTTACGGCGGCTGAAAGTCTTAACAAGTCATACACATTGGTTTATGAGGAGCTGAAATACGAAGATTTTGAAGTGGTATTTAATTTTGCCCCAGAGAGCGTAATACGGAATGTCTCAAGAATATCTAATATTAAGGCTGTGGAGGGTAGGCTTGAAGCTGAAACTGGGATTTACATAAATGAGAGGCTTCAAATTGGAGGCCTTGCTATAGGGATAAATTCAACAGCACGACCAAGAGTTAATGACTTAGAAATAATAGATGGTTCCTATTTCCAGAGTAATGAATCCGAATGTCTATTGGAGCATCATTTTGCAAGTGCATATGGCTATAAGGCTGGAGACAATATTACACTTATTATAAATGGAGAGAAAGTCAATTTCGTAATAAGAGGCATTGTCATGAGTCCTGAGTACATTATTATTTTTGGCGGTGGTTTTGAAATTTCCGTGGGGTATACATTTGGAGTTGTTTTTGTCCCCTTAAGGTTCTTACAGCAAAAGTTAGAAATGCCCCATACGATTACAAAGATAGTTGCTACTGTTAAGGATAAAACAAAACTTGATGATACAATCTCTGAAGTAAAATCGGCCTTAAAGGATTATCCAGTTATTCAAATCTCGAAAAGAGAGGATTTGCCAGCATATAGTGGATTAAAGGCAGATATTGATGGATTCTATCTGATCGCTTATGTTTTCTCGGCAATTCTTTTCTTTATCACGATAATTGAAATTTATATTATTCTGACGCGTATTATTTTCACACAAAGGAGAATTATAGGTGCTCTTAAGGCGATAGGTGTCCCGAAGAAAAAGATAATCATGCATTACTTAATGTACTCTCTCACTATTTGGTTAATAGGCATAATTGCTGGATGCATATTGGCCATTCCACTATCAGAGGAGATTCTAACATTCTATATCTCAACACTTAGGATTCCTTATAAAGTTATAGTTTTCAAACCTTCCGTTTTCGTAATGGCTATCTTAATGAGTTTGCTATCCTGTTTTATTGCTTCTATTTTCCCAACCCTTAATGTTGCAAGAACAACGCCTATGGAAGCACTAAGGCCTTATTTAGTCTCTATGATGGTAAAAGGAAGAACCACACTATTCGAAAAGATAATAAATAAATTCTGTGATCTTTCTATAAGCTCTAGAATCTCTCTAAGGAACTTATTTAGGAATAGAATTCGTTCGTACTCGATGATAATATGTATAACTTTCTGTGTAATGGTTCTATTTTCTTCAGTAGCTCTTCTTTCAAGTTTTCAGATGCCTATCGAGCAACAATACACCAACTATGAGCTATGGGATTTACGTGCAAACTTCTTTATTATGAAAAATATTAGTGATTTGAATGAAATCGAGTCTTGGGATGGAGTTATTAGTGTGGAGTACTTTATTTCTTCTTATGCTGTACTCACTGTAGGAAGCAAGAATGTAACGTGTCAGCTAATTGCTTATCAAGAAAATATTACACTTCATCGATTTAATATCATTAGTGGAAAGTTACTGCAGGGTGGCAAAATCATACTTACCTATGATTTGGCAGAAGAGCTTAATATTGAGATTGGAACTAATATAACACTGGAGATCAATGGCATTAAAGAAAACATATCTGTTGTTGGGATAGACAAAGAGCCCCTTCTCATGAAAACCTGCTTTATAACATTAAAAACAGCTTATAGAATACTATCCGTAGATGACATGGCAAATGGAATGCTTTTAGATGTCTCTAAAGATAAAGTTTCTGAGATTCGCAGGAAAATCTATAACGTAAAGGGAATAAAAAGTGTTGATGTGAGAGCTGATATTTATTATGAATGGGAAAGAGCTATACAATCTCTCTCTGTGATGATATACGCTATGATCTTTATAGGAATACTAATCTCAGCGGCCCTGGTATTCACAATGGTTACAGTTGATATTATGGATAGAAATTATGAGATTGCAACTTTACGTGTTTTGGGATTTAAGCTTAGAAGGTTAATGAAAATTATAACATTAGAAATCCTTCTGACAAGCTTTATAGGCATAATCTTGGGTCTTATTTTCGGATACATTGTTACTAACGAGTATATAAGAATTTTAGCAGAAGAGTTCTCGGGACAATTGTTCTACATAGAGACTTACATAGATCCTATAGCTACAAGCATTGTTATCCTCGCGATAATATTAGGTATCCTCATTTCAGAGCTACCATCATTCAGATATATTGCAAAAATGGACATTGCAAGGATGGCAAAGGAAGCATCTCTCTGACGAAAACTATTTCACCTATGTTAAAAAATAATTGATAGGGAAAAGGCAAAATAATACAACAATTTTTAAGTAGCAGTTTTTCAGAGGAAATACAATTTAAATTTTAGATGTTATAGTAATATTGTGGTTCAAGTAAAAATAGATAAAGAGAATTATAATAGAGCTGCTTAAATGAATCTTCCATGCTTTTTCAGCCAAATCTTATATGACTCCAGTAAGAGAATTGGAAACAAACCGAGTGCAAGAGCGATTATCCAATCAATCCATGTAAGTTGTACTACCTCTAAGTTGATTCCCATTGCTTGAATTAGAATTAACTGGGTTTCTGGCATATACATTAATATAAGATGTGCTATGGGAACCAGTACGATTAAGGGCCATAAAATCCAATAATTATCTTCTTTCAATATCTTGTGAATAGGTTTGTTAAGTCTTCTTAGCGAGATTACTAAAGTACACTCTGCTACAAATGCAACGGTGTGTAGCATCGTACGTGCCTTTGCTTGAGCCCAATTTACTGGATCATCTATACTAACTTGAAATCTTGGAACGTAACCTGCTTTATTAAAGTCAAAAACTGGAATAATTCCATAATATGTTGCAAAATACGCGATAGACATTGAAAGTGCCAACGAGAGTGAGAATATCATCAATGCATTTCTTAGAGGAATATTGAAAATACCCTCCGTATCCCTCGGCTTTTCTTTCATAACATCTCTACTAAGTCTATCTATGATTAGTGCAAATGGAGGTAATGAGTGAGCTGTCATAAATATGTATATTTGTTGCCATGTATTTAGCAGGTAAAATCCCGGGATGAGTGAAGATCCGAAATACACTAAAGCTTCAGCAAAGTTTACTGCAATATAAAAGAAGATTATAGCACGTATCTTTTGGAAGAGACCTCTTCCCTCACGAATACCTACTACAATAGAGGTAAACGAATCATCGGCTATGATCATGTCTGCTGCTTGTTTTGCCACGTCAGTTCCAGAAATGCCCATTGCTATACCTACATCAGCCATAGAGATTGCTAATGCATCATTTACGCCATCTCCTGTCATAGCAACAACTTGATCTCGCTTCTTATATCGTTCAATAATTATTTTCTTATGCTCTGGAGAAACTCTCGCGAAAACTGTAGTTCTTAAGAACTCATCATCTGTTAGATATGGAATCTTGCTTCCTTCTACAGCTAAATCATTCTCACCAGCAATTCCTACTTGCATTGCAATGCTTTTTGCAGTTTCTACACTATCACCTGTTATCATTATCGGCTTTATCCCTGCACTTTTTGCCTCAAAAACAGAGTCTCGAACACCTTCTCTTGGAGGGTCGATTATTGCAACAAAACCTAAGTATATCATATCGCTCTCAATAACTTCTCTCTCATTATCACCTTTTGGTGGCAGCGAATCCATATACTTAAATGAAAACGAGATCACTCTATAACCCTCTGAAGCAAAAAGTCTCGTTCTCTCTCCAATATGTTCCTTTTTCTTTTCATCTAAAATTTCTATGTCAGCCACTTTGTCTTTTACAATGTAGTTGCACCTGGGTAATAATACCTCAGTAGCTCCTTTTGTAAATACGACATACCTACCGTTTTCTTTATCCAGAAAAACTTTTGTCATACGTTTTAATTTTGAGTCGAATGGGTAATTGCGAACCAGCTGAAATCTATTCTTATAAATTTCTGGATCAAGTTTTGACTTATAAAATAGAACTAAAATAGAAGCGTCTGTGGTGTCTCCAATTGCTTTATAAGCAATCTGCTCTCTTTTCTTATCTGGTCCCTTAACCTTTTCTTTAGTAATTGAACTATCGTTGTTAAGATAACCTGAAGCGAGAAGGTATTCAAGAGGCGTATACTGCTCTATTCTTACTTCGCCATCCCCTAGGGTTTCAGGTTCTTTTGTTATAATTTCTCTTAGATTTGGGTTTCCATCTAACTTAACTGATAAAATTTTACCTGAGGGCTCAAACCCAACGCCTGTGACACCATACAAGGCTCCATCAGAAGATTGAAATCTTGGAATCCAGACCCACTTTACAGTCATTTCATTCTTTGTTATTGTTCCAGTCTTATCTGAGCAGACCACTGAAACTCTACCAAGGCTTTCAACAGAGTTCAAGTCTCTTATTATAACTTGGTGTTTAGCCATAGCCAAAACGCCAGTTAGTAGTATAATTGTGGTTAGCAAAGGAATATTAATGGGCATGATACTCATGGCTGTGATTAAGCATCTGACTATCTCTTTTATTACTAGCTTTGTGTTAAAAATGCCGTTTACGAAAATAAGATTGTTTGTATAAAGGAGAAACATATTATATGTGATTGCAATACTGAGATATATTACAACAGCAAGTCCAAGATATTTAGCAAGTCTATTAACTTTCTGACGTAATGGTATCTCACCAGTACTAAGTTCCTCCAAATCCTTTGAGATTTTTCCAATTTCAGTTTGTCTTCCTGTCTTTACTACTAGTGCTGTCGCCGAACCTGCTGTTACATAGGTTCCTAAGAAAACCATGTTCTTTCTGCGAGAAAGTGGAGTGTCTTTATCTAAGGGAACATCGTGTTCAAATTTCTCTACTTCTTCTGATTCCCCTGTAAGCGGAGCTTCATTCACTCTTAAGCTTGATGCGCTAATGATTCTTGCGTCTGCTGGAACCCTATCTCCTTGATCTAGTTTTATTATATCTCCTGGAACTATTTGCTCTGAGGGTATTTCTATTATCTTACCCTCTCTAATCACTTTACTCTTGGGAGCGGAGAGTCGTTGAAGTGCTTCAAGCTTAGTTTGAGCTCTTGCTTGCTGAACAATAGCCAGGGCCGCATTGACTGCTATTACTGATAACCATTCAATGACCTGCCCCCAAATCTCTGGTAAAATTAGAAATGCAAAAACTGCTAGGATAGTACTAATTATTAAATAGATATTTATAAGCCAGTTTAGAAGAGGGGCAATATATACCTTAAAAAGACTAGGTTTGATTTTCGGAATTACGTTCGGACCAAAAATAGCAAGACGTCTTTCTACTTCTTTTTGGTCTAACCCTCTTTCGATATCTGTTTTTAGCCGTTTTATAAGTTCTTCTAAAGGTAATGTATACGTTTCTACTTCACTCAATTCGAGTTCTTTTTCACCTTCCATGCTGTACATAGCCTCCCTGTATACTCCTCAAAGTTCTACGTAATTTGTTTGTATTAACAATATACAGTATTGTAATTAGCCAAAATAAATATTTTTGATTCCCAATAATATATATATTTATTAAACTATTAGCCGCTTAAAATAGCGGAATAAACTCTACCAAATAAAAGAATCTTCAGTTTATTGTTTAAAACTAAATTCAAATAATGGTTTCGGTAGAGGAATTATGAAAAGGCGTTTTCTGACTTATTATAAAAAGAGAGGAAAGAGCTACCGATAATCATAAGTTGAATAACCAATGATTTCTTTCTCAACAGTTTTTATAATTCCCAAACTAATTTTTGCTGAAACATAAATTTTCCATTTACACCAAGCGTTGACACCGTAATATGAACTAGGAATGTTTTCAGGAATCTTTATGGAGAGTGTGTATTTCTTTGTTTCCCCAGCCTTTAATTTAATATTTTCTGCAATGTGCTCAATATACTCATAAAGAACTAGAATTTTTGATGATGTCCTGTAAAGTTCCTCATAGGGACATTTATAAGTCGCCCTGCTGAATTCTTCAACTCTAAAAGTGGCAGTTAAATTCTTAATAAATACATCTTCGCTAGCCGTAATAGATAGCAAGATATGTATAATCTCTTGTGTAAAATACTTTTCTTTATCAGTTTCTAGTAAAATATTCATCATGCTTATC
>JAGGXT010000238.1 GCA_021162905.1 Candidatus Odinarchaeota archaeon
TCTTTTTGATCTCATTTCTTAATTTTTCTATTTCTTGATATTCCAAAATAATCCCTCATAATGATTTAAAATAATAAAGCTAAATGAACTGCAACAAAAAATATTGTATATCCAAAGCTTAGAGAAATTATAAGTATCGCAATCACTACTTTCTTTATTGAAAAACGCTCACTATACTCAACATGATAAATTAACCATATTGATGCAAAAATGCCTATTATGAAAATCGCTAATACAATATAAGGAATCAGCCAAGGACCTAATTTTGGTAACCACTCTGGCCAACTTATTTGCATGATCATACCTCCATTTTAAAGTCATATAGTAGTATCGTTTTGATAAAAAGAAATGTATTTTCTTATCAATTTTTTGTTATAATAAATTTAAAACAGTCTTATCTTTCCTTCAACAAGCTCATTTGTTAATTTTGTAGCATTTGCAACCTCACTTTCAACTAGGGAGGATATTTCTGATTTGATAACATTCCACTTCTCAGGGCTATTTACTCTTATAGAAACACTTACTACTTGTGGTTGAGTGATAGGCTTTCCTATTTGACTTAGGATTTCAACGTATGCTTCATCTACATACTCAACTTTCTCTATAATTTGATTAGCAATTCTATTAGCAAGTACTGTATATATCTTCCCAACATGATTTACAGGGTTCTTCCCCGCTGTCGCTTCAAGTGTCATGGGCCTAAACGGTGTAATTAAACCATTAACTCTATTTCCTCTACCTACTTGGCCATCATCACCAGCCTCAGAACTAGTCCCAGTAACGGTAAGATATACGGATGGATTTTCTGGATCTACTATATCAGCAGTATTTACGAATATCTTCACCTCATACTCTGGAACAAGCTTAGCTGATAGATCTTTAACTTTCTCGATTATTCTATCTTTAACATCTAAATAATGATCCAAATTAGGTATTAGTGATGCTATAGTAGCTACAGCTATTGTTAAATTCACAGTATTTCCTCTTCGTAATCCCATAACCTTAATATCTTCCCCTATTTCGGGAATTTCTTTTTTTACGTCCTTTGAGTTTAGTAACGTTTCTGTTTCTAGGACTAGTTTTTCCAAGGGGGATAAGGGAGCAAACGATACGCCTACAGAAGTATCATTTGCTAAAGGTGCTTCACTTTTCGCATTAAAGATCGCACGAAGATCTTGCGATCCAGAACGAACTTTATAGTCTGGCATTATATGTAGATCTGGATCTAAAAACCTGAAGTTCCTTTTTATATAATCACGTATAGCAGATAGTATTATTGGCCCGACTGGAACTTCTACTTCGCCACCATCTTCAAGTCTTACACGATTAGTAACCCTACCAACTACTAAAATATAGATAGGATCTAGAACATCGCCGCCTCCAAAGTCAACTTGAACCGAGCCTCCAACCAAGACTGCTTTATCAACATTGTGATGCAATATAGTCCCAAATTGTTCTATGTAATATTTACTTAACCTTCTGCTAACTTCGTCAACTATAGCATCACATATCGTATCTGGATGTCCAATTCCCTTACGTTCTACGATCTCAATGTCTCTTTTACTTACAGGTACATCGGTTAATTGTGTAATGTCGACAAAATCCATCATTATGATCACCTTTAAATTGAAACTATATGAAAAACTATGACTCAATAAATAAATTTTTTGTATAAATATAATCAAAAAAATTACTCAGAGTAATAAAAATAGTATTATGCCTTAAATGGATATTCTATTTTATATTTTGAATCATCAAACTCAATAGTTCTTATAAGTTTTCCTATTCTAATAGCTTTTTGTCTTTTTATACTAGCACTGGAATCTTTATACTCAGGTGGTATTTCCAGTTTAGTAACAACTATCTTGTGCCTTAATGTGAATTTGTTAATATCAGTTATTTTGTCCTTAAAGTCGGGTGCTATTTCATTTAATATGATGCTATTAATTTCTTCAGAGGGGGGAACAATCAACTTAACAAAATCAAGCGCTACTGAAACATCAGCTGATGATTTTGACGGTTTAGGAAAAGATGTTTTACAGGTAATCTTAAGCGTTCTTGCTACCTTTTTATCTAATGGAGTTATAGTTAGGAATAGATATTCCTCATAGAGCATTTTTGAAATTAGTTCCTTTAATTTTTCTTTATTTAGTATTGTTTCCACTTTCACTTCATACAATAATTCTTTAGATTTCATTGGTTGAATTCCAAAGTTTCTCAGAAAGTCTGTATAGTCTTTATGACTATATATTTTCCCAGAAATCTTATAGTCGCACTCTTCTAAATTTCTAACAAATATATCCATTAGCAAAGATTCGTATCCGAAAGACCCAGAGAACGTAACCTTATTTTTCGATATATTTACTTGTAATACTGGACCTTCGAATTCTCCACGGCCATACTTTACAAATTCTCTATGTACCCCTTCATCGATTTTATTCATAATTATTTTTGTGATATAATGCATTGTTTTTCCTCCTTAAATCGTACACAAGGTAAATAGCACTTTCCAGATATATTAAAATATCAGTTTTCTTCCTCTTCTGGTAATCCAGTTAGTGCAACATAATAAAATTCTCCAATTTGCTTTTGATACCTGTCAAGCCTTGATCCCTCTTTATTAACTCTCGGTCTCCCTGTTTGAGGATCTCTTCTAAATGTTATATCTACATCTTTAAGGAACTTGTTCATAGCCGTTCTTAGATCTAATGGTGTTGTAGCAAATCCTTCCATAGCTGGTTTGCCCGAAAATACTATCATACTATCGCTTATTAAGTCCTGAACTATTAAATCATGTTCTACTACAAAGGCAGCGGCATCTCTACTCTTAATTACTCTTCTTACGATTTTTGCCATTGCAAATCTTTCTTCTACATCAAGATACGCACTTGGCTCATCCAAGAGATATAAATCAGCATCCCTGCCAAGAGTTGCAGCAATAGCAACTCTTTGTAACTCTCCACCACTGAGGGTCTTTATATCTTGATCCATAATTCTTTCTATACCAAGGGGACGCAACACCATAGTAAGATACGATGTATCATGTAGCTTATCACCAACTACTTTTCGTAAGAACATTCTAACTGATCCGCTAAAGTCTGCTTTAAGATACTGAGGTTTGTATGCAACTTTAAGTCCTTCTAATTTTAATTCTATGTTATCTGGTTTTATAATACCAGCAAGAAGCTTAACAAATGTCGTTTTACCTATTCCATTAGGTCCAAGTATTCCTATTATCTCACCCTTGTGAATTACTCCTGCAGATGTATGAAGTGTAAAACCATCAAGACTTTTTATCAACTCCGGATATTCTAGTAAGATATCTTCTGAGGACCAAGAACTTTCAAGAGACGCAGTTACACTAAAGCGTATTGGTTCATCTCGAAATCTGATATTTTCTTCGGGTATCATTCCATCTAAATAGATATTTATTCCATTCCTTACTGAATAGGGAAGTGAAATAATACCATATGCCCCTGGCCTACCATAAACTATAGAAACATAGTCAGATAGATAATCTAGAACGGCTAAATCATGCTCCACTATAATTACAGTTTTTCCAATGGTAGAAAGGCTATGTATAAGTTTAGCAACACGAATTCTTTCTCTCACATCTAAATAACTTGACGGCTCGTCGAATATATAAACATCAGCATCTCTTAAGAAAACAGCAGCTATTGCTATTTTTTGCAACTCTCCACCAGAGAGTAAAGAAACTTTTCTATCCCAGATGTTTGTAAGTTCAAGAATGTCTTTAATCTCATCAATTTTTCCTCTTTCATCAGCTTTCTGTAAAAGTTCATTTACATTCCCTTTAATAACTGAAGGTATTTCTGTTATATACTGTGGTTTAAAAACAACTTTCAATTTGTCATTTGCTAATCTTGTAAAGTAAGCCTGTAACTCACTTCCCTTAAAATATTCTATAATTTCATCCCAATCTGGAGGGCTCTCATAATTCCCTAGATTAGGTTTGATTTTTCCAGCAAGTATTTTTAGCGCTGTAGATTTACCAGCACCATTAGGGCCTATTAAGCCAGAAACCTTTCTAAATTTAGGAACTATCATTCTATATAATCTAAACATATTTGGCCCATATTGGTGAACTATACCCTCTTTGAATTCTTCAGGTAGGTTAATTATCGTTATAGCCTTAAATGGACATTTCTTTACACATATACCGCAACCAATACATAAGGTCTCTGATATTATAGGATACCCATCCTCACCAAAAGTAATACAAGAACTGCCAACTCTAACTACTGGACAGAAACGATAACATTCTTTCTGACAATCTTTGAATTTACACTTGTCTCTGTCAATAACCGCTATTCTTACCATAAAAAACCTCCAAAAGATACTCTAAAGAAAACAAGAACAGTGTAAATTTAAAATTTATGAAAGATTGTATTTTATCCCTGCTCTCACTTTTTCATCTTTTTCAGTCATTACTGCCCAACCTAGATTCTTAGTCAAATGTCCTATTCCTATTTCACCATTTCGGTCTATAACTATCACACCAAACTGAGGCTCAGAAATCCTCCTTTTTGCTACTTCAAATACTAATTTTATAGCATTGGTTGGAGAAAGACCTTGAATAATAAGAGAGTTTATTCTGCACGCTACAGCAAGTTTAACTATATGTTCACCTATTCCAGTAGCGCTAATAGCAGCACCCTCATTATCTGCATATGTCCCGCATCCGATTAATGGTGTATCTCCTATTCTTCCTGGAAGTTTTAAAGTTAAGCCACCAGTTGATGTAGCAGCTGCTAAATTGCCATCAGAGTCGATAGCTACAGCACCAACAGTATCAAAGAACATGCCCATCTCTTTTAATAGCTTGTAGTTTTTAGATAAATAGCTTAAATTGTTTTTCGAAAATTTATCCTTAAGTTCCATCCACTTTTCTCTTGACCGTGGCGAGATTAAATTTTCCTCTAATGGAATTTTAAATTTATTAGCTAGTTTTTCTAAGAAATCTCCTGCGATGAGGACGTGATCTGTTTTCTCCATAATTATCCGAGCTAAAGATATGGGATATTTTATTCGCTTGGCAAGTGCGACAGCACCACAATTTAAAGTACGCCCATCCATTATTGCCGCATCCATTTCTATATGACCATTTATATTTAAAGCAGAACCATACCCCGCATTAAATACAGGGTTTTCTTCTAGCTCTTTTACAGCTGCTTCGACAGCATCAAGAGCAATACCACCGCTTTTTAGTATTTCGTACCCAATCTCAGCTGCTTTGCTAACACCTTTTAGTACACTATTAACATATTTTTCTTTAATCCTTCCAGCTCCACCATGTACTACTATTCTATGCATAAGAACTACACCTCAATGTTGTGACGTTTTTCGTTTTTAATATAAAAATATTTGAATGTAGCGCGTTGATTACTCCTCAATGTTTAATATTTTTAAGTTCTAAAAAGAAAAGTAATATGTTATAACATGAGGTGAGAATGTATGAGTAGGAACTATGACAAATTTAGCGAAGACTACTGGAAAGGTGTCGTGGACGCGTTATCACTTATCGAAGATTTTATTTATTGGCAGAGAGAGCATCCAGATGAAAGTAAAGATATCTTAGAATTCGTTCAAGAATGTATCAGTGAGGTTAGGAAAAAAATAGGCCCTTCTCTTCTTGACATATTAGGAATTTCCTTTGCTAAGAAGAGAAAAGAGGAAATTAAAGAAACAGAGGAGACTACCCTATATGTAGAAAGTGCTCCAACAAAAGAAAGTGGGACACAACAGGAAATTCAAAAGGGAGGAGAGACTGCAGGATCAAGCGATAATGAGATAATTTCAGAAATTGATAAGTTAGACTTAGATTTAGATGACACAGGATAACTAAATAGATAATAAGATTTCTTCTTTTTATATTTCTTGTTACAATTAACAAAATAAACAAAATAAAAAAGAAAGCAGTCATCAAGTGCTAGGTTGATTTTGGGGCCCAATTGCCCCAAGTATATTTTTCCATTTAGCATTTAACAAAAACATCGCCGCCTAATATAATTACTTTGATGTTTTTGATATTAAGGCGGCTCTGAACGAAGACTTTCTGAAATATATGAAACCTAAAAAGTTTCATAGTAATATGTTATTTGGGCGTCCCTATCAACCCAGCACTTTCAAGATAATATATCTCATCATTCTATTAAAACTTTTTTACTTTTTTATTATAGAGAAATAATTTTTAAGAATACTTATGATTTTTAAAGAAAGAGTAAGAATTTTAATAATCTTATTTACTATTTATCAGAGAATGCTAACGAAGTATATCAGCAGAATGGTGATTTTATGTTACAATCATTCTTTGAACCGAAAAGTATTGCTATTATAGGAGCCTCAAAAAAACCAGGTAAGATTGGATATGAGATACTTAAAAACATAATCGAAGGAGGATATGTAGGGAAAATATTTCCAGTGAATCCAAAGGAGAATGAAATACTTTCACTTAGGTGTTATCATAACATTAAGGAAATAAAAGATCATGTCGATTTAGCTATAATAGCAATTCCAGCAACTGCTATTCCATCTGTATTAGAAGATTGTGGAGTTAAAGGAATCAAAAACGTGATAATAATTTCAGCTGGATTTAGTGAAGTGGGAAATATTGAACTTGAAAATAGAGTTAAAAAAATTGCGCAGAGACATGGAATAAGAATAGTAGGGCCGAATTGTGCAGGGATTATAAACACTTGGTATAATCTCTTTGCTTCTTTTGAAGTTAGATGTAAACGTGGAGGCATTTCCTTGATTTCCCAAAGTGGGGCTTTTGGTGGAGCTTTTATTACTCGTGCAAACTACGAAAACGTTGGGATTTCAAAGTTTGTAAGTTATGGCAATGCAATCGATATAAATGAAAGTCATCTAATAAGATATATGGCTGATGATAAAACTACAAAAGTGATAGGGATTTATTTAGAGTCGACAAAAGATGGTAGAGAGTTTATTTCGGCTGCTAAATTAGCTTCTAAGAAAAAACCAGTAGTTGTTCTAAAAGCTGGTAGAACGATGTCAGGAAAGAGAGCTACAGTATCACATACAGGGTCTTTAGCAGGAGATGATAAAATATATGATGCTGCATTTAGGCAAGCAGGGGTTATCAGAGTTTTTGATTTTGATGATTTTATTGATACACTATATATTCTAGAAACTGGTATGCTACCAAGTAATGATAACATTTTTATAGTCACAAATAGTGGAGGACCTGGCGTTTTAGCCGTCGATGAATGTGAATATATAGGGTTAAAGGTACCAGAAAGTAGCTATGAGTTAAAGGAAAAACTATCATTTTTACCACCTATATGTAGTATTAAAAATCCAATAGATTTGGTAGCAGATGCTAACTATAGCCGTTATTACGATACATTAAAGGTTTTAGCAGAAAGTAATGAAGTGGGCGGAGTTATAGTAATATGTGTTCCCCCAATTTTTATAGATCCTATGGATATTGCTAAGGCTATAGTTGATGTAAAAGCAATATTTGATGAAAAAAAGAAACCCATGATAGCATGCTTTATGAGTGGAGATGTTGTGGCAGAGAGTATAAAATTTTTGAAAGAAAACAAAATACCTGTTTTTCAAACTCCAGAAAGAGCTGCCCGCGCAATGCAAAAGTTAGTTTTAAGAAAAAAGATCATAGAACGATTACAATCATCATAGAGATCTTAAAATTAGCCCCCACCAACCGGAGGAAAGATTGCTATATTTGTATCTTTCTCTATTTTTGTATCCAATCCATTTAAAAAACGTATATTCTTTCCGTCAATAAATATCGCGAATGAGTCTCTCAGTTGATTTGTTTTCCTATCTATCACTAAATCTAAAATTTTAGGATTTGTCTCATTAATAAATCTGATTAGTGCTTCTCTTAGGCTTGTTCCTTTTTCAACATATAATTCATACTTATTTGATTCAACAAGTTCTCTGATAGATGCAAAGAGGCGAAATGTAACCTTAATTTTATTTTTCATAGCCATGAGTATAACACCATTATTTTTCTTTCAAATAACTTTTAATTAATATTTTTAATTTTAAAAAGAATCGCATGGAATAGTATGTAAAGTTGTAAAA
>JAGGXT010000111.1 GCA_021162905.1 Candidatus Odinarchaeota archaeon
ATAGTATTTCAAGAATGATATCATTGGCCCTTCTCTTAGAAGCTATCGCATTAAAAGCTAAGAAAATTTATCAAAGTAAAGGATTATCTGGAATACCATCTGTTTCATCTGAAATTATAGTAAAAAATAGAGAAGAAGCCATCCAACTTGGGCTTCAAGGTATGTTTCATCCAGATAAGAATATAGAAAAGAAAGATCCAGTTTTTGCCAAAATTTATAATTACAAAGCAGGTTCTAACTTTTCTGAGGAGAACCGATTTTTAAATGATGCTGTTATTGGGCTAATTTATTTTATTAAGGAAGAACTTGAAGAATTAGGATTTTTTGAAAATCCTCTGACTCAGCCGCTGTTAGTTACGATATTTGGATCTGAAAAAATTCCACCTATGTATACTCCCGCAGATTATCTGCTTCGAGCTTTTATTGAGCATGGTAGAGACGGTATTAAGCTTTTAGAAATTGTTGAGGGGATTTTATCAAAAAGCTGTGAAAATTTGAAATACGATCCCCTGCAAGAAAGTCCGTCATTACCTATATATTTGCTTCCAGAAAGAGCCATATCGCTTGAAATCGAAGCACCAGAGATCGCTTTCTCAAACAGAACAGTTCCAGTGTCTATTAGGATTACTAATAGCTCAGAGAAAGATTTCGAAAATCTTTCACTATACTGTAAAATAGAAGATGTATTCGGAAATGTCATAAAGAGCTTTACGAAACATGTATCAATCTTAAGAAAAAATGAAAAAGCCCTTTTCTTGTTTGAATTTTTTGCAAGTGAAGAAGGAAAAAGCTATAATATTATTGCTGAACTAAAAGTTAAAAATGCCAAGATATCTGTGACAAGAGTTGTAAGTACTTACTCCTTAGAGGCAAGAATCTCAACGGATATTTTTGCTGTAGAGCCAGATACACCTATAGATTATCATGCTGAACTAAAAAATAATAGTCCAGTTAAGATAAATGCAAGAATCGCCATAGTTGTAATAGATGAAGAAGGAAAAAATGTTTTATCAAGTCTCGAGAAAATGATAACAATTCCAGAGAATTCAAAAATAGAGCTAACATCTAAGAAACTAGGACCTCTTGTAATTGAAAATGTGCCATTAGAGCTTATAAATAAAACTTGCAGGTTATATCTAGAGGTTTATGATGAAAGAGGACGGAAGATAGCATCATCAAAGAGCGGAAAAATAGTAATCCTTACAATACCTCCCGAAGTAAATATACGTCAAATAAATAACATGACACCTATCATAAATCCGCTAAAATCCGTATATTATCTGGGAGAAAATGTATTTTTCAACTTTATTCTTTCAACAAAGGGATACTTTCCGGATAAAAAATTTGAGCTAAAAATAGACTTTGTCTCCGAGAAAAGTGGAGTCATTACAATTTATGATTCTATATTTGATAGCGACTTAGGTGAGATTCCATTTTCGCTCTCTTGGAAGATCCCAGAGGACCTTATCCTTCCTGAAGGAGAAGATTATGCCCGCTTTATAATTAAAGCTATTTCAAATGGTAAAATTGTTGGATATTACGAATCTGCTTATATTAGTATACAAAAGCCGTTACCTATTGTAAGAGCCATGTTGGATGTTCCTAGGGTAATAAAGCAGGGCGATTACTTAAGCGGCTCCATTTTTTTGGAAACACAGAAAACTTTAGCAAAAGGAAGCAGATACACTATAAAATTGCATATTCCACAGATGGATAAAGAAATAGCTCTTGAGGAGGGTCCCTTAAAACCAAAAACCTCGATGATTATAGAAATAGAGCCTGTGTTGATAAACTATCCAGAGGGATATATAGAAATTGTTGCTGAAATTTATGAAGATAATAAACAAATTATAAGGTATTCTACTCCAATTTTAGTGAAAGGTAAAAAAATTAAAGAAACCAAAGTTCTTAATGTAACTATTCCAGATGAGATTGAGATTGGTAAAGTATTAGAGATGCCATGTAAGATTATATGGAATAGAGAAGATTCTAATCTCAGACTTATTATTAGGCTTTTTTCCCCAAATACTGGAACTATTAATGAAATAGAAAAAACTTTTAAAATTAAAAAAGGAGAAGTTATCGATAAAAAAATTAGTATTCATGTTCCTTTATTTGCCGAGGCATCAAAATTATGCATTATCCAAGCAACGCTTTTTAGTGGAGAGGAAAAAATAGATGAGATACAAAAGCAAGCTAAAATAAAACTTCCAAGACAACCTTTGTTAAAAGTAACACTTGATATAAAAACAGAAGATAAGTTATCAATACCAGATGTTATTACCACCTTAGATAAAATAATAATAGAACCCATCATTAAAAGTGACATAGATGTAAGCTCACCTATCCAACTTATTATTCATGTTGATATTTCCCCAGGTAAATCTTATAAAATCTCGTATCCTCCTTTCATGATTAAAAAAGGAGAAACTAAGCGACTAAAAATAGCAAAAATAGATGTAACCATATCAAAGACCTTAACAAAAATTAGAATATTTGGAGAGATTTATCAGAAAGGAATAAAAATTAAGACCATAAAAGTAAGTGAGAAGGTATTTTTCGTAATCCCAGAATAACATTAAATCATTTACCTAATACTCTAGTAAATTCTTGAGCTAATCTGTCGAACCAGTCCATTAAATCACCTAGGTCAGCACATAAGGAATATTGTCCTTTTGTTAAAGCAGCAATTTCTCGAAGTAAATCTTCGTCTATCTCTTCAGGATTACCTATTCCTAGGGTGTATATTACAACATCTTTCCTTTTTGCAAATTTTTCTTTAACAACGTCAATGGGATTTCGTCCTTTGGTTGGTAGGCCATCTGTAAGGAGTAATATCATCACAGGCAATTTTCGACCATCTGGTAATGGCTTGAATTGGTCTACTATTTCTGCAGCTTTCTCAAGTGCTGCACCCATGTCTGTAAGCCCTTCACCACTCTGGCACTTCTCTTGGATGAAACGAGAAACCACCTTTATTCCTATTTCAGCACCCTCGCCCTTACACTCAACCCATGGTTGTAATGTGGGAGAACCACGAGGTTTGAATGTTAACTCGTCGGCCTCCCTGGCAAATGTTATTACAGCGACACGTTCTCCAAACCCTCGTTCTATTTTCCGTTGCAAATATAATTGCGCAGCTAACGCAGCACCCATTATGCGTGTCACACGAGTCCCTTCCTTAAATTGATTTAAAAATGCTTGAAAGGATGGATCATCACGGGCGTAATCTTTAAGACTTTCAATGACAGGAGAGATATTTTTAACAAGTAAATCTCTTTGTTGCATGCTTCCAGAAGTATCAATAAGTAATATTGCATCGAATTTTTCAGCCATACCTTTAACTGAAAATGAATAACTTAACTCTTCCCATGTTAATAATCCAACTTCATACGCACCTAATTTAGGTTCCTTAGGCATTATTTTGACGGTAACATCAAGAGTAGTCCAATTAATTTCCATCCCTTCGAATACAATTTTATTATCAAGAAGTAATTTAAGTTCATTAGAACGCTCCTCAGCAATTGCTTTTAGTTCTTCTGCTGGAATATCAGGTCTTCTAGGCTCTAGAATAAATTCAACTTTACTAATAGGGTTTACTGGCTTTTCATACTTTATTATTTCAACCTCATCGCCATGTTTTATATGGCTACTCTCAAGTAGGTAGCTATCAACCTTAATAGTGCCTCTTTCAACAGTCTGATCCTTTTTAACTCGTCCTGCTCCAAAATAGCCAAACTCATGCTTAAAAATTATTACACTTAAAGTGGAAAGGTCTAAATCTTCCATATCTTTGGGATTCATATGTATATTCCCTTTTAGATCACCACCTTCAATAACACGAAAGAAGCCATCCATGATTTATCCCTCTCATTATTATAAAAAATCATTTTTTTCTATTCGTTAATTTTGTCGTTTACCATTAAAAATTCTTTTATATTACTATAGTTAACCTCGGACAATATATACTCTTCATAGATACGATATAATTTATTCTCCGTGTAATCTGCAACTCTTGTCATCCCTTCAAGCATCTCACTTGGTATTAGAAATATACGATAAATACTCTCAGATTCATCTATATCTATAAATAGGACTCTTTCAACTTTACTTTTTTGATAGAATAGGGATAAGATTATTTTGTTATCGTAAACTATAGATCCATATGGGCCAATTAGATTGTCAACGGATATAATATTAATCTCCCCTTTCATTGCACTCATCATTATTGCTTTCATGAAATTTTCAAAATCTCTTATACTCGTGAATTCTATTGCATGAACTTTTTTATCATTTTCTGAGGGAAAAAGAGGGACAGGATAAGGGATTAAGCGTAGAATATTACCTGCTAGAATTTGTTGAATTTCAAAAAAACCACCACCAGTTATCGAATAAAAATCATAACTGAAAAGGAACATTAGATGTTCTATTGCCTGAATTTCACCCATTAAAGGAGAATCAGTACCAAAAATTATTTTTGATGACCAAGAATCTTCTATATTTTTCATATTACTTAATATTTCTGAAGCTAACTCATAAAATATGGGAATATCGCCTCCAGAGAGAGTTGAGGTTTCTCCATAAACAAATTTATTGGATAAAATATCTGAAAAGAGCTCTGGGTTCCCAAAGGACCTACCACAGTGAGCTATTATGATTTTTGGCCAAGAATCTTTATTATGGGTTATTTTCTCTGATGTAATAATTGCTAATTCTTTGATTCGCCTTGCAGTAGCGATAAATCGAGCATCAATAATTACGGGAACATTAAATTTTGTAGCCTCACAAGTTAGAGAGATTACCTCTTCTCCAAGCAATTTATCAATAAACATTTGAGATATGGGATGTAATTTTAATCCTCTAAGCTTTAATTCACTTATGGATTTTTGAAACTCTTTAACTGCCTTCTGACCATCTTTAGGATCCACTCTTGCGAAGCCATAAAGACGCAAAGAATCTGGAAGCTTCGTAGTTATGCTTGAGATTATCCTATTACTTTTTTCAAAGGCAACGTCAGTCGTATAAGCGTAAATATCATTTAAGGGGAAAACTACACTTTTATCTACTAACCAGCCAATATTTGATTCTCTCCAAGATGGTATATCTTTTAAAAAAGTTGTGAGATAATTTATAGATGATACAACTTTAATTGGAATGAAACGATAATGTTCAAGCTCCCTAGAGGACAACTTTCCAAATTTCGATAAAATATAATTTTCAATCCTCTCAAAGAAGCGATAAACATCAGAAGGTTTACTTTCGATATTTTTTTCTTTACCTACATGATGATGTGCATCAATAATGTATAATTTATGTACATCATCAGATTCTTTATCCTTGAGAAGTATCAATATCCACCGCTCCCAACTTTCTATTATATGCAGAAATGGATGAATACTTTTTACTAATAACATAATATCCTACTATAATTATTAAAGAAACTACCACTAAAACTGATATGGAAAATGTCATTGATGGGTCTTTTAAAATTTCTTCTAAAGTGATTCCCTCTATTTGTCGTCTAAAGGTATACCCAAGCCAAGCATAAAAAAAGGAGCGGGGGATACCTCCTAAAGTACTAGCAATTATGAATGATCTGAAATCCATTTTCGTTAGCCCTGCCCCATAAGATATAGCATCGAATGGAATAAATGGAATTAATCTGCCAAAAAGAACCGCCCAGCCACCCCATCGTTCAAACCATTTATCAGCAAAAGAAACAGACTTCTCACCAACAAGTTTTATCACTATAGGGCGCCCGCCCCTTCTTGAAATAAAAAATGTAATAATGGATCCCGTTGTAGTACCTAACCATCCAACCAAACCTCCTAAAAAGAAACCGTAAGACCACCCACCAAGCATCAGGGTTGCTTCACTTGGTATTGGAGCTATTATAGCCTGAAGTATCAAGACTAAGAAATACCCTAACAAACCCAAAAAGTGCATTAACCAGTCTAAGAAATCCATTATTTGGAGAAACAATTTTGATATTGCGTCTATTAACATCTTTAGCTCCGCTCAGATTTATTTTAAAGCATAACAGATTTTTTAAATATTTAAACTGTATGCTTATTTTCAGAGCCTTAGATATTAGATTCTCATAGATATTTATTGATTTCGGGTGATATTTATGATTATCAGTGGAAAAGAGGTAGCAAATTACTTAAGCGACTTTGTAAAAATAAACCCAAATGGCATCGACTTAGCACCATTGAGAGTTTTTAAAATACCCGATAACTCCGTTGCGTTTCTTCATAAAAATATGAGAGGCTACATAAAAGAGGATGAAACATTCGTCGAAATTTATGATAACAGAGTTGAGATACATCCTGACAGTGATGGATATTACAAAATTCAAAAAGGAAGTATTATCGAAATTGTATTACCAAAGGTATCAGTCCCTAAAGATATGATAGCACTTATCTTTCCGAGAAGTACCTTTAATAGACTTGGAATAATTAAAAGCCAAACTGGTGTGCTTGATGCTGGATTTTCCGGAACTCCAACACAAACATTTTATTTTCCAATAAGTGCAAAAATACACAAATCCGAGGCTTGGGTACAGATGGTATTTTTGCGTATCGAAAACCCGACAGATGAGACATATAATGGTTACTACCAAGAAAAAGATTTATCAAGGTGAGATAATTTTGGAACGAGAATTTATACGAGTATCAATAGGCACAGCAGCGGCAATAGGTTTAGTAAGAATTAAAGTAAAAGCCTTGCCCACGACCGCATATCTGATGACATATTCAGAAAATAAATGTACTGCAAATTGTATCTTTTGTGCTCAAGCTAGGGAGAGTAAAATGAATAACGATTATCTTTCACGGGTTATATGGCCAAAATATCCTCTTGATGAAGTTATTGAGAAAATAAATGAAGCAATAAACAATAGGAAGATCTTCAGAATTTGTGTGCAGACTATAAATATTCCTAACCTAATGAACATTTTAGAGTACCAATTAGAGAAAATAGCGACAAAAATTAAAGGTAAAGTTCCTCTCTCCTTAGCAATTCATCCAATTTCTAGGAAAGATATGAAAAGGTTAAAAAAGCTAGGAGTAAGTGATTTATCGATCTCCTTTGATGCTGTAACACCTGAAATTTTTGAAAAAATAAAGGGCAAAAGCACAGGGAATAATTATACATGGGAAGGACATTGGAGAGCATTATTAGATGCTTTAGATATTTATGGAAAATGGCATGTGAGTACACATATAATCATTGGTTTTGGGGAGTCGGAGAGAGATGCTATTAACTTTCTTCAAAAAATGAATGACCTTGGCGTAATAGTTGGAATTATGGCATTGACACCGATAAGAGGAACGAAAATAGAAAATATGAAACCTCCAGATATTTCCTCATATAGGAAAATCCAACTAGCATATTATCTTATAAGGCATAAAATTACAAATTTTGGAAAAATGACCTTCGACGACAGCGGCAACCTTTTAGATTTTGGAGTTTCCAAGAAAATTCTGAAAAAAGTTATAAAAAGTGGATATCCATTTATTACAACTGGATGTTCTTATTGTAATAGACCCTATTATAATGAGTCTCCTAGTGGTATAATTTATAATTTTCCCATGAGGCCAAATGAGGAGGATATAAGAAGGATAAGAAAAGAATTGGGTGTTGAGGATGAATAAGTGGCGTTTCTTGCCATTAGAAGTTAGAAATGCTTATATGAATATGGCAATAGATGAGGCCATTCTAAGAGCTAGAATAAAAAATCTCGTACCCAATACTGTTAGATTATATAGATGGAATCCATCTGCTGTAACGATAGGCTACTTTCAAAGCTTAGAACTCGAAGTCGATACGAACGCTACTAAAAAAATGGGTGTAGATGTGACAAGAAGAATTACAGGCGGAGGTGCTGTTTATCATGATTATAATGGAGAGATTACATATAGTACTATTGCGCTCATTGATAATAGGACAATTCCAAGAGACTTAATTGAATCATATAAAAAAATTTGTAGTGGAATTATTTTTGCTCTAAGAAAATTTTCTATTGAGGCCGATTTCAGACCATATAATGATATAATTGTCGGAAACAGAAAAATTTCAGGAAGCGCACAAACACGAAAAGGAAATATACTGCTACAGCATGGAACTCTACTTATAGATGTTGATGTTGACACGATGTTTACTCTTCTAAAGGTACCAAATGAGAAAATAAGAGATAAAATTGTACAGTCAGTCAAAGAAAGAGTAACCTCTATGAAGGCCCTACTTGGCTATAAGCCAGATTTTGATGATGTCGCGAAATCTCTTAAAAAAGGATTCGAGGATGCCCTAGAAGTCACTTTAATTGAAGACGAACTTACAGAATACGAGAAAAAATTGGCAGATGAATTGATGAAAAAATATAGTGACATAAAATGGATCGGCCTAAGGTGACGATACTTGAGAGAACAATATATAGATGAAATATTCCGAGCAATTAAAAGTGGAAATTTTAGGGAGATATTTAATAAAGCTATTAGAGATGATACATTCTACAATAATCTTTTACTATTAGCAAAAAGTAAGAGAGAGCAATTATTTGGAAAAAAGATCGAGGTATTCTATCCAGGAAAAGAATTTCCATCTATATCGATAACCGGAGGATTCTGTGCGCTGCAATGCAAACACTGTATGGGTAAGTATCTGCAACACATGATACCAATAACCAATCCTCAAAAGTTAAAAGAATTTTGCTTAAAACATGAAAAGAGTGGAGGAGTCGGGTGTCTCATAAGTGGTGGATATACAACTGAAGGATATGTACCACTAGAACCTTTTATAGACGCAATAAAATGGATAAAGGAGAATACTAATCTGCTTATTAATGTTCATACGGGACTTGCTAATGAGAAAATGGCTAAACTACTAAAATATGCTGGTATAGATTCGGTATCCGTTGATGTTTCAGGTGATATAAAAATAATAAAGGATGTTTACGGGTTAAAAAAGACACCCGAAGATTATCTGAAGACACTAATCAATTTAAAAAGAAACAATTTGACAGTTGCACCACATATCGGAATTGGATTTTATTATGGAAAGATTACAGAACATGAATTTGTATCGCTCGAATTTGTAAGAAAAATAGCTCCCCCAGAACTGGTATTTATAATTATCCGCCCTACCCCAAGCACTCCTTTTGAAAATATAACACCTCCCTCTCTTAGAGAAATTTTATCGATCATGGCCCTTTCTAGATTAGTTTTAGATTCATCGATCTCACTAGGATGCATGCGTCCATCAGGTAACTTAAGAAAAACATTAGATTATATGGCGATTAGGTACATTGCGGATAGGATAGCTGTCCCGTCACATGATGCCGTATCAAGACTTAAAAATGAAGGATATGAAGTAGTGGTTCATAAGAAATGCTGCACATTATAGCTAATTTTTATTTTTTGGTTTCCCCTCCTTTTTCTCACTTAAAAAACTGTAGATCAGAAGAATCAATAAAATTATGATTATAGGAACTGTAAGACCACTAGACTGAAGAAATAAAGTTATTGTTCCTATTTTTGGAATAACAAATACAACAACACCAACAACATTCATATCAGGAGTTGGTTCTGGATCTGGAAGTAAATTATTATCTCCCTTCGTATAGAAATAATAATGATTATTTATGATTTCAATTTCAACAACGCGATGGACAACAAGCGGGCTTCTAGCAGGCAGCCATGTTGCCCTAAAGACTATTATGTCACCTACGTGAATTTCTGAAGGGTCTACCCCTTTTAGAATTAGTATATCTCCGACATTCAGATTTGGAACCATACTTTGGGAGCTAACAACTACTATCGGGTAAGATGTATTAAGAAGTCTCGAAAGTCCGAAATTTACACCTATAATGGCTCCAGAAATTAGTAATATTATAATTACGATTTTTATATCATATTCATGCTTTTTTATTTTCTTTAGGAGCCCACTGTCATTTCCACTCACATCTATTAGAT
>JAGGXT010000227.1 GCA_021162905.1 Candidatus Odinarchaeota archaeon
GGTTTTAAATTTGGCTAATTAACTAAAGGTTACAATACATAAGTGTGATGAAAAATGAAAATAATTCCTACGCATGGTATTGCTTATTTTATAGTTACTAAAAGTCAAGGAATAAATGAAATTCTAGAGTTTACATACTATGATGAAGAAGAATATTTCCCCAAGATTCTTCATAACCAAAAAGATTTTGAGAGAGAGGTTAACACCCTATGGAGTAATATGCAGCACTTTCTGGATAAGGAAAAAATTGTTATTAATGGAGAACATATAATGCCAGAAGTGACCTTTGTAGACGTAATACCGCGAGGTATTTCTACTGTAACAACAATTATTTACCATATTGCCATGCCTGCAAATATAATATCAGGAGATAATGTATTTGAAACTTGGACTGATGAAGAATCAACGGAATATGATTTTGATATTGTTTGGATTTTTCCCACTAAATGCACAATTAAGGAAGTGTTATCTAAACTCGATTTTGAAATCTTTGGAAATAAGCTATTACTTTGGGCAAGAAAAGGAGATGTTGTAGGAGGCTATGAAAAAATTGTTGTAAATATAGAAGATTGAAAAACATCGTTATTAATGACGATGATTGCCCTACTTATATCACTTATCGATATTATTAAAAATGAGATAATTGTTTATCTTTATAAAAACAAAAATTGTAATATAACAATTACTTCAGTTGGGCCCGTGGCCTAGCTTGGATAGGGCGTCGGCCTCCGGAGCCGAAGATCCCGGGTTCAAGTCCCGGCGGGCCCGTCAATTATCTGCTATGTTAGATTCTTTCAGATTCCTTAAGTTAAGTTTAGTTTATTGTATATGGCTGATGCATTAGAGGCTTCATCTACGCCAAAATTAAAGATAACAGGTGATTTATGATGATGAATGGAAAAGTAATATTTGTGGTACTTGACGGTTTGGGCGATCTGCCTGTAAGAGAACTTGGATGGAAAACACCACTTCAACACGCAAAAATTCCCAATTTAGACTACTTGGCAGATGTAGGGATTACGGGACTTATAGATATAATCTCACCAGGAGTGCCACCTGGTAGTGATAGTGCTCATTTAGCACTGTTTGGATACGATCCAATACACGAATATCCAGGTAGAGGGGCCTTTGAAGCTGCAGGATATGGATTTGCACTCGAGGATAATGAAGTAGCATTTAGAGTTAACTTTGCTACCGTAGAAAATGTAGGGAAAACATTGATAGTTAAGGATCGTCGCGCAGGAAGAATCTCTGGGGAGGATGCTAAAGAACTCACAGAAAGTATTAAAGAAATAACTGAAATTGATGGTGTAGAAATAAAATTTGCACATACATTAGAACATCGCGGTGTGTTAATTTTTAAAGGTGAGAACCTTAGCCATGAAATAACTGATGTTGATCCACATGCTATAAACGTGCCAGTACTTAAATCAGTTCCTTTGAAACATGCAAAAAATATTAGCGCTGCTGAAAAAACAGCAAATATTGTTAATAAGTGGGTTAAACTTGTATATGAGAAATTAAAAGATCATCCTGTTAACATGAAACGTAAAAGAGAAGGAAAACTTCCTGCACAAATAGCATTACCTAGAGGGGCTGGAAAAAGATTTTCTATCGAATCGTTTTCGGAACGTTGGGGATTTAAACCTGTTGGAATAGCTGCAGGAGCTTTATACAAAGGTGTTGCACGAGTATTAGGTTTCGATCTAATAGATGTTCCAGGAGCTACAGGACTCCCTAATACAGATGTTTATGCAAAATTTAAATACGCTATTGATGCTCTGAAAAAATACGATTTTGTGTTTGTTCATATAAAGGGAACTGATACACTTAGTCATAAAAAAGACCCACTAGGAAAAGCTCGTTTTATCGAAAAAATAGATAATGCATTAGAAATTATAGTAGATGAAATTAAGAGAAACGATGAACTTACATTATTAATTACAGGAGATCATACAACTCCTTCAAAGATAGGATATCATACAGGACATCCAGTACCAATTTTAATTGTAGGACCGAATGTGAGAAGGGATGACATTAAAATGTTTAATGAATTTGCAGTGCAAAAAGGAGGATTAGGAAGAATCTTAGGTCAGCATATAATGCAAATACTACTTACATATACAGGCAGAGCTTTAGAATACGGGTTAAAAGTATCCTCAAGTTCGTTAAGATATATACCACATAAGTGGAATGCTCTTGATTTTTAATTTCTTCTAATGCTCTTTGAAAACAAAAAAGAGATAAAAGATTAAGCGGCCATTCCCATAAGTTCTTCTTCAACAGCAGAGAGTTCACGTCGTATCTGTACTGCTTGGCGAAGAAGCGCTGCAAACTGTCTGTCATACTCAACTGCGGAAATAACACCTGAATTATATTGTTTTTCAAGTTCCTGCATCTGCATTTTAATTTCTTCTCTTTGCCGTATAAGTTCGTCTCTACGTTTTAATAGCTCCTGTTTTTTTTCTTCTAATTCATGAGCTGGCACAGTAACTGCTACAGTAGGCTCTGTTGTTATCTCTGCAGGCACAGCTACCTCCTCTGGAGCTGGTTTAGCTGTTAATGGAACCACTTTAACTCTTGTTGGACGTGTATATCTGGATTGAGCTTTAAGTAACTCATCAACATCAAGGGGCTTAACTTTTGTGAATCTTTCAAAAAAACCTTTAATTTTAGATAAGATCCCCATTTCACAAGACCCCTAACTCTTTTGCTAGCTCATTTCTAATATCAGTTAAAATATGAAGCGCTACACTTCTCTCAATAACACCCTCATTCAACTCTCTAAGTACTTGGCGTATTAAATGCTTAGCTATTGGTGTCACAATGGTTGGTCTGCTTATGAGATAGTAGTACTCCCCCTTTCTAACAAGGAAATTATTGCCCTCAAGTTTATCAACAGCGTCCAGAACCTCATCCTCCGTGAAATTAAGTGCTGCAATTAACTCATCTACTGTTCTTGGTTGTGATTTATCTAAATAGGAGACTATATTATAAGATACTTGATCTACAAGGGTATTTAAAACGAGTTTTATTTCACTATCAGTTAAAGCATACTCATCAAAGAATGCTTGTACCGTAGATGTTATTTCAGTTGGAAAAGTACTAGGTGGTGTACGTCCCACCCATATGTATCTTAGTAAGTAAACAATTTCGTCATTAATACCTTGAACCCATTTCCTTGAAACTATCTGGAAATCAATAAGAGGATCTAAAATAAAATCAACAGGCTTTTCTTTAGTGAATTTTCTAACTTCGGAAACCCTCGTATGACCTACTTCAAGTAGGTGCTGTACAACTTCATATCGGTCATCATCTAAAAGAGCTAAGGCTATTCTTTGAGGAACAGAATATTGCAAAAATGAAGTTATTTTTGCATATACCTCAGGCAATCTTTTTATTATACCTTCGTCATCTAAAGGTAAGATTTCCCCACCCAACAGTGTTATTGCTTCTTGGTAATCCTCTCCTCTTTCTGTCGGTTCTAAGATCATCATTACAAATTTGTTTATTGTGATCCCACCAAAGTAACTAGCAATATTTAGGTCATCTACTTTCATCGTTATGAAATTTGACTCGCGGCGCTCTCCCAAGACGTGACTACCATAAACCCTCATTGTAAGTACAGGGTTTACTTCGATATCTGGTGGATACTTAGCTATCAATTTTGTACCAATACGATCATCCCACTTGACAACAGCTATTCCAATTGGCAATTACAAGTCCTCCTATCCTATAAATTAAAATTTGGAAATCTAACTTAAATACTTAACTTATAACATAAATAATTAATTACTATTATTTCAAAAGGACAGCTATGGAAACTAATCAGTATATATAGTGTATTTTGTACTATTTTAATGTTTACTATAAGCAAAGAATAAGATGGCAAGCAGATAATTTAAAAGTAGTAATCCGACTAAAAAAGACTTTTGAGTAGAACGTTTATTTTCTTTAGAACTACTAATAATACATAACGTGTAGTCTTTGGAGCGAAGAGAAAACCTGATTTGGCACGTTCAATGATTTCCTTTTTAGTTGGTACGGATCTATAAAAATAGGTGGAGGCTTCTCCCGTCTATAGCGATTTTTCAGCACCATTTAGGATATCGACATATCCAAATTTTATTTCTGGATAGGATATAAGATGATGGATTATTTTCTTCTGACACAAATATATATCATCGTACCCATAAAAACCGCATACTTTAAATTACTTTTATGATGTATTAGCCAAAAGCAACCTCCTTATTATTAACCATTTCAATTGCGCCCTCTTTTTTATCTATAAATTCTATCTCAATTTCGCTGAGTTTTTTCATTTTATCAATTAAATCTTCAATTGAGCTTTTAATAAAGGGATACCATGCATATACTTTGATCTCTGGGTTATCAATATACTTCAAAGCTATACAAGGTATTCTTTTAGCACATAGTTTCTTTAACCCAGCTCACCTGTGATGACCATCTAAAAATTATATTATCTTCTTTAGCAACTAGTGTAGCTTTCCAAAATATTTATGATGAGACAACACTATCTAATAAAAGGCTTGAAGTTTATGAGAGTCTAATTCTTCATGAGGTTTTAATTCATCAAGGTCTATAAATTCGATTGGGAATTCAACCTCTGGTTTTGGTCCGATCTCTTCAAATCGAATCTCAACGAAACCCATTAACAACCACCATATTCACTCAAAAAGTTTATTTAAACTAGCGTTAAAGAGATTAATGCTTTTTATAAAAGTTTGGCTAAAAATTTTGGTGATTTTATGAAAAATCAGATAATAATTTCACGTAATTTATTATATGGATTATTAATAGTTTCAATTGTATTGAATTTCTTCCTTCAGACGTTCATTTTTCTAACATTTAGCATAATAGTATTGCAAATTATTGTAGCGTATGGTTTAATTAATCAGAAAAAAAAGGTTTTAACTCATCTTAAAGTTCTTATCAGCATAATAA
>JAGGXT010000347.1 GCA_021162905.1 Candidatus Odinarchaeota archaeon
ACGATAAGAAAGGCGATCTTATATGCTGTTATTATTCTTAATCTTACCAAATCAAGAAACATTTTTTGAAAAATTGCACTAAATATACTTGTGGTCTTGGAAAAATCAAAAGGTTTCACCTTCATGGCTTCAGCACGTTTTCTATATACAGAAGCTATATCTAATAAAGTGACTACCTCCGCCGTCAATAACCTTGAGAGATAAGATATAAGAAGAATGACAATGAGTATAGCTATAATAGAGAATATAACTATATAAAGCGTATGCGGAAACATGCTTCTTGCATATGTATTGATGAAAAGATAAACGAGAGGAGCCATAGGAAGCTGAAAAAGAATATGAGGATGCCCCTCTACTAAGGATATTGCAATTGAAATCCATATAAAGACTGCACTAGCAAATTGCAAAATTCTCTTCTTATTTTTACGTTCAAGTATAAATAGAAAAATTGTTGCAATTCTACTAATTGAAGCTATATAAAAGAATAACAGTATTGCGGCTATATATGCTATCGGTAGACGCCATAATGGTAGGTTTAAAAGAATTATTGGTATTGCTAGATAAAGAATTAAAAGCCAAATAACTTTAAATTGCGAGAAAATAGACTCAAAAAGTATTTTGCCATATATGTAATCCCTCATCTCTATAGGTTGAGAAAGTATAAAATTGTATTCTGCAGGAGAAATTACTCTTATACGGCTCCTTCCACTAAGAAGAATTGCCCAGAAAACACCGAGTGATGATATAAATGACACCCATTCAGCAATAAAATACTTTGTTATATCATATTTAGAAAGAAAAGTTATAAAACTTGAACTTATGTCCCCCTGAGAGATTCCAAATATCAGAAATAAGAAAAGTGGTATTTGTGAGAATAAAAAAATTAGATCCATAAGTAATGCTTTTTGGCTCCGCCTGTAAGCCCCTATAAAATCTTTAAATAGAAGGAGGGCCACTATTATGCTTTTTTTCATGTTATTCTTCACCCTTGATGATCTTCATAAAGACCTCTTCAAGTGTTGCATCTTCACCACGAAAAGCTATCCTCTTTAATTCGTCTATCTCCCCCTCAATGAGTAATGTACCTTTATTAATAATGCCAACTCTTGTACAGAAGCGTTCAACCATATCTAACATGTGACTAGAAATTAGTGCTGTAGAGCCCTTTTCGACTAGGTTCTTTACTTCCTTCTTAAAGACATATTGAGCTTCAGGGTCTATATTTACCATTGGCTCATCCATTATTAAAATACGGGGATTGTGGATGAGTGCAGATGCTATTGCAACCTTTTGAATCATACCTCTAGAAAGAGCTCTAATTATCGTACTTTCCTTCCCATCTAACTCAAAGATAGATAAATAATATTCAACCCTGTCCCTTAGCTCGTCTTTTTGCATTCCTCGTAATCTTCCTATAAACTCAAGAAACTCTCTTACAGTTAAATTTTGGAAAAGATAAGGATCCTCTGGAACATACCCCACATATTTCAATGCATCAACTCTGGATTTTGATACATCAAATCCCATTATTTGAACAGTGCCAGTATCTGGCGTTAAAAGACCGACTATTATCTTCAAGGTTGTTGTTTTCCCCGCACCGTTTGGTCCTAATAATCCATATATCTCTTTTTCGTTAATAGATAAACTAAGATTCTTTAGAGCTACAGTTTTCCCGTAGGTCTTAGAAACATTAAATAGCTCTATGACTCCCATTTCAATCTACCCCTTATGTATGCAACTAACATCAAAATAAAAAAGAAATCATAGAAATAAAATGTTTTTTGAAGACATTTTTCAACAATTTTTGTTTGAAAATTTTATCAGACTTGAAAACGATACTTTTATTCGATGTTCGATTCTATAGAATAATATATATACTTTGATTTTTATTCTTATGATAGAGGGACTAAACATGAGAAAGTGCTTAAAGCGTATGATATCTTGTCTCTTAGTAATTATCACATTAGGTTCTCTTGTTTTCTCTGGTATATTCCTAGAACCAAATGTATTGGCAATCAACAAGGGTGCTGAATATGAAAGTGGTATCATAGAAGGAGATCCTTTGGATATTTGGTACACATGGATCAATACTTGTTGGATACAACTACTATATGCATCCTATGTTTCCGATATTTATCCCCCTCCATTCTTATCGATAATGGCTCAGCATTTTCTTGGTGATAACAATACTGAAATTTTCTTTGCAATGAACTTTATAGGAATCGAATTTTTCGACGACGAGAATAATAACTCATATTTTGATATGGACCCTACTAGCGGGGCTTCAGAGTTAAGGTATTTCATATTTCCTAATGCATCGTTCAGTGTGGTCCCTATAAATGTAACGAAATCGATATTGGAATATAACAATAAAACAATTGCAGTTTATCGATGGGGCTTCTCATTTAACTCTGTTCAAGGTTGTTTAATGGATAATAATGGACAGTTGGTCTATTCTGAGAATGATGAAATAATAGATGTTATTGTTGAGTATCTAATATTTGAATACGAATTACGGGTGCATCAAGATACTTACTTATGTGAGATTAAACAAAGTATAGAAATTGGAAATATCACGTTTTATGAGTACATTCCTGGAGTTGGGCGTTATCCATTAAGTAATTCTAGTAGTTTTTATAACTTAGGTCTATCTCTAATATTTGCAATAACTCTTGCATCCAACATGAATTTAACCTTTATGAGTACAACGGAAAATAGGACCTTAAGAGATCCAAATCTAACTCCTACACCTGTACAAAATATAACCCTTAACAATGGGACACATACTTTTCTAGAAATGGGCTTCAACGAAAATTACACCATTTTTCCAGAAAATCAATCTTATAGAGCTAACGTTATTGCATATTCAAAAGATACCCTTCCTAGTGCAACAGTACTTCAATTTTATACTAAAAATGATGTTTATGATTTTATAGGCTCTGTATTCAAAGACTCTGTTGTCTTTCCTTCAAAGGTATCGCCTGATCTTTCATATAATAGGTCAACATTCATTTACAGAATAATGTATCCAATGTGGCAAGGTAGGAAAATCTCACACGACCCTAAGATTCTAGTATATCCTAGTGCAAAGCTATTATCTGAGTACGTTTCAATTCCTCCAGGTGTTGCACCTATGTCATACTTATTTTACCATAATATAATATTTCTTACAATATTTGTTGGAGTGATCTTTTTCTTAATAGCCGTTATCAGAGCTAAAAATATTAAGCGTAATGAACTTTCCCCTTCAACGGAAAATATCTCAAACTAAATATTCCTGAAAGGTGATGCTCTTGCGATCCGTAGTTTATGAAGATCTATCTGAGAACGCATTTAAAACATATGTCTATCTTATTACTCGGAAAGATCATTGTGCTGGACCAAGAGAAGTTCAGAGAGCTCTTGGATTTTCTAGTCCCAGCTCGGCTTTATTTCATTTAAATAAATTAGTTGAAAGAGGGCTTGTGAGAGAAGAACGTGGTATTTATTACATCAATGACATAAAGAAAATTGGGCCACTAAGGAATTTCTTCATAATAAGAAATAAGCTCATACCTAAAGATCTGATATACTTTTTAATTATTTTTGAATTTACGATTTTTGATACTTTTGTTTTACTAAATCCTGATGAAATTATTGAGTTTTTGGCTCTATTTCCTCTTTTTGCTGCTATGGTACTATTTCTGATAAATGGATTTCACGAATTACTTCTGAGGCGAAAGATAACAAAATTTTTTGTTATGAAGAAAAAAATGATTCATTTGTAACTATTTTATGATTGTAGAAATTATAAAGCGTAATTTATTTAAAGGAGAAAGAATAAAATATATACAATTAATTAATCAGTTATTGTGATTCCTAAAGGGGAATAATAACTTTGAATTTTCAATTAAATGGTGGTTACTGTTTTATAAATAAGGTTTTCGATATCTCCACAAAATAAGACTCTAGGTTTGTTAATAGATTTATAGGTGGTATTCGGATTGTTATTGACTAAAACGATAAAGGTAATATTTTGGGGTGACGGGGGCGTAGGTAAGACTTCAATAATAAAAAGATTCTTGTATAATGTCTTTGAAGGGGAGAGTATAAAGTCTACCTACGGCCTTGAAGTATATACAAAAATGCTTTCAATAGGTGGAAGAAAAATATATATAGCATTTTGGGACTTTGGAGGGCAGCCTCAGTTTCGTTCGGTAGTTAGGGTACTTGCAAGAGGAATAGATATATTTGTATTTGTCTTTGATTTAAGCGATCCAGATGCATTGGCTCAGGAAAGAATACAACCTCTTCTTAGTGCAATAGGATCCGTTCTTCAAAATTCAAAAATACCAAAAATTCTTGTTGGCTCAAAGACAGATCTTTCAAGGGCGATATTCGACGATGATATAATAGATTTCATGATGAGTTACAAATTTGATGACTACTTCGAAGTATCAGCAAAAAACGGAGAAAATATACAAGCTCTATTTAATAGAATTTTTCAATTTGTCACAGAGATAATATTTCATGATAAATCTGTGAAATCTTCAGATAAAAAGTATAACTTTAACAGAGTGACTCTTTAAACCATTACATTTCCCTTTTTATCAGAATAACTAATCGACTACGATTCTTTCGCTTAATCTTTCATGGCTTCTGATGAATAGTGCTATTGCTAATGCGGCTTCCCAATCGGTGATTGGATAATCTGCCTCCAGCACTGTACTCTTAATTTTATCCATTAAGTTTCTTATAGGCACTCTTTTCTCGCTTTTTATTGCGTTAAATATTGTTTTCTGGGCTAAAATTAGTTTTTGAGTTTCATCTCTAAGACTTCTAACAAATTCATTCTCACCATAATTAGAATACATGGTCATGAACCATTTTTGAAAATCGCCCATCTCGAAATCTTTTAAATGATCATACAAAATTATCTTGTTTTTTACGTCTATAACCAAGTTTCTATTCATCTTTATTTTACGTCCTCTTAGCGTTTTAATATTAACTTTTATGATGAGATATTTAATATTCCAGTCTCTAGGAAATATTTCTTCAAAGAAGTCCTCTACTTTCTTATCGATAGTACTTTCTGGCTCATCTACTAAAACAACAGGCATTCCAACCATTAAGTGGAAATAAGCCTTTAGGAAGATATATGGACTTAAGCTATTTAGTATCTCAGCTGACAATCTAACCTCCTTAATTACGGCTTCGGCACTTTCACTAGTCCTTGCAATAACATAGTCAACGGCTGAATATCTTCTAGCTATCTTGTTTTTATCAACATAAACAATAAAGCCATGCTGACAGATATATCCAGGTAACACTGATACCTTTATTAGTCCCCCCTCAGGTATATTTTCAAATGCATAGTCAGGGACTTCTATATTCCCCGTCTTTCTACACTGGGGACATATAACCCTCACATTAGCCATAATAATCACATCTTATGGTTATGGAAATAAACTTATTTAC
>JAGGXT010000372.1 GCA_021162905.1 Candidatus Odinarchaeota archaeon
AAGTAAATAACTCAAATGAACCTATATATATATGTCTTTTACATTTGCAGTCACTGGCCAATAAATAGGTGAGGGTAGGGCATGGGAAAGCGCAATATTATTATATTTTTCCAAATAACCTTATTATACCTACTACAAAATATGTGTAGCTATCTTATTATTCCTAATTATAACTTAATAAAACAAGAGTTTTATGTATCAGATACCCTATTAGGGATGATGTCTGGCTTGTATCTTTTTTTCAACGGGATAGCCGCAATCTTTTGGTCCTATCTTTCTGATGTAAGCCTTCTTAAAAGGAAAATCTTCTTATCCTTAAGTATGTTTGCAAGCGGCATATTCTCTATCTTGGCATATATGTCGCCTGATTTTATAAATCTCCTTATATGGAGGGTTCTTACGGGCATATCTCTAGGTTCCGTGCTACCTCTAGGATTTAGTATACTTTCTGATGCCTTTAGAAGAGAGCGTCGCACTCAAATTTTCATGATATGGTATGTTCTCAGTGGTTTTGGTCTCGGAATAGGCTTTGGAATGGCAGTCATTTTGGGTAATTACTTTAATTGGCGTTTGCCCTTGTTATATGGTGGATTAACTATAATACTTCTAGGTGGTTTTGTTTCTCTAGTCTTATTAGAACCGGCCAGAGCAAGCTCTGAAGATGAGCTAAAGGATTTGTTATCTTCAGGAATTGAGTACAAATATCGTTTCTCTCCAGGAGACTTAGCAATTCTTATAAGTAATAGAAGTAACTTTTTCGCTGCACTCCAAGGAATACTAGGAACAATTCCTAATGGTATAATTTTCACATGGTCTCTTCAATATTTGGTCAGAGATGTTGGTGCCAGTGAATTGGTTGCTTCGATCTTTTTGGGCTTTATGAGTGTTGGAGCACTTGGTGGCTTGATAATATCATATATAGCTGATAAACTTTACCAGATTCATGTAGCCATGAGACCAATAATCGCTGGTTTCTGCTCAATAATAGAATCAATATTATTCATACTTTTCTTCTCCCTCCCTCTAAAAATAAATGTATATACAAAGGATATAGCTGAGGCTCTACAAGAAGTATTCAAAATAATAACCAGTGACTTTACTTTTATAGTTGCATTCTTCCTTTTCTTCATGGCTATGTTCTTTAATAGTTCTGTAGGTCCCATTAGGAACAGCGTGATTTCAGATGTAAACCTACCAGAGCATAGAGCAACAGTGCTTGCTGGAGTTACTATATTAGAGCTTTTCTCAAAGGCTATTGGAATAGCAGTTGTTGGTTTCTTAGCTGACTTTCTTGGTAGCCTACGTTTTTCTATAATCATAGCAATGGTCTTCTGGATATTCTCTGGCATTGCTTGGTTCTATCTGGCATGGTATTATGAATACGATATAAACTTCATCAGAGGAGTTCTTACTAGTCGTAGAAAATCCATGGAGAAAAATAATAACTTAAAAGGTAATTAAACAAAATATTAAACGGATTATAAACAATTTTTACACCCAATTTAAACAAAAACTAAACAGAAATAAAATTTATATGGAATACCGAAAATAAGTATTATTAGCCACAGGTGGCCATGATGAATAGTTCATATTACCCATATCAAGTAAAACCTTATTCTACTACTGATCATTTCAAATTTGGAATTAACAACTTTAAAAATGCTATAGATCTTGCTGTACTCGTATTTTTCTATAATTTGATAATAAATATCCCTGCCTACTTTGCATTCTTACAACTCTTCCATGGTTTTCACCTGAGTGTGAAATTTACTTTTCCATGGACTTTCCCTACATTGTCGAATCTTTACGATTACCCCGAGTCTGTTAGTCCTTTCCTTCTCACCTTTACCTATCCTTCAATACTAACTATCATAGTTAGCCGTTTCATGCTTACGATTCTTGGAATTTGGGCTCTGAGCTTTATAATCTTTACAATTCTCGAGTCCGCATTCATGGGAGTTATCTATTCTAGAATCTTTAGCTCTGAAAAGATAGGGTTTTTTGATTCGGTAAATAAATACTTCGTAAGATTTGTATTGTTTAAACTAATTATAATGCTCATAAGCTTACCTTACCTGATAATATTCTTCGTGATGCCTTCTATCTTCAATTACTTTCCCTCAGGATTTTATTTCTTGGCAATACTAACTCCAATAGCTTTTCTTCTTGTAAGCTATCTCTTCTTCCTAACTCCTTATATCATAGTTTCAGATGATAAACCCTTAGCAAAAGCATTATCAATGAGCGCTTCCTACACACTAACATCTCATACATTCTCATATGTAATCGTCTTCGTAATATTTACCGCTATTACGTCAGTCATTATCTCTGCTCTTATGCACATTCCAATAGTAGGCTTCATAATCAGCCTTGGAATAGTCTCTTACATCGGAATAGCTTTTGTAATCTCTACCTTTAACTTCTACGAGGATTTGAAAAGAAGAATGCCATACTTCCCATCATAGCGCCTCTAAATCCTCTTCAGGGAGTGTAGGCATTGACGATGCATCATCCCAATCACTTCTAACATTCTTAAGAAAATTGATAAGCTCATTCATTGTTCGAATTGTTGGAAAGGCCTTTTGAAAGAGCAACAACATTCTTTCCTTATACTCAAATAAAAGCTCTTTAAGTACTATCGAGGGAATCCAAGACTCATCTTCAACAACATTCATTATGAATGTTGTCATGTCTAAATTTGGTCGAATACCGCTATGCAACAACTCATATAGCTCTTTATATCTTTTTATTACTGATATTTTCGTTTTACCACAAATAAGCCCTATATCTTTTGTATCCCTTAAGGCATCTCTTATCTGCAATAATATAGGCTCCTTATAGAGATTAAATCTCTTGGAAATCTGAGCTTCAGTTTTATTAATAACTGGTATCCTCCAATTGAAAAACTTCCATTTAAGAAAATCATTAAGATACTTCTCCATCTCCCTTCCATCTCTAAAATAAACATCCATCGTTCCAAAGAAAGATTTAAATGCCTCCTGAAAGTCATTCCTCAGCTTTCTAATCTCCACCCTCAGTTCATCTTCAAAAAATCCACCCTTGAGCTCTTTAAACCAAGAATAAAAAACATCCTTCGGAAGAAAATAATATGCATACCTAAACTTGTCTACAATCGTAGTTGGATGTACAAACCTCTCATCAAATGGTCTTAACCTCAACGACTTAATAACTTGTTTGGCCCTTTTATAAATATAGTCCCTTGAAACACCAAAAAATTCTGCAACCTTTCTTGCTGGAACTTTTGTAAATGTTATACGAAAATAAATATAAACTATAACCGCAGCCCAAACCCTTGCATCACCAGCAAAATAACTTTTACCCTTAACTAAATTAAGTATCTTTAGTGCCTGCTTCTTGCCCATCTCACTTAACAATCCACAATCGCTGATACTATCAGCAACTGATTCATAAAGCAATAATGGTCCCCCTATCATAATATCCAAGAGCAAATAAACTTACTTCACTTCAGATATTTATTTCTTTTTTGTCGTCATGATAACCTTGCTATAACTAGTTTAAACAATCAATATGCATCCTAAAATACACTGAAGTACTCGAAAAATCTAAACGGTCATAAGAAGGCGTTACAGCGAATGTACAATTGCCATCCGTAAATATGATTGACGCACTAAAGATCAGAGACCATCGTTATATCGTATACTCCTTTTATTTCTGATAAATGCAAAATCTATTTTGTTGTTTTCATTATTTGTGCACATAAACTAATAAGTACTTACCTTATTGGCAATCCGTTTGAGTTTACAAGCATTAGTATCTCTTACGCACCTAAAGTAATAGGATAACTTAAAGACATTGCCTCTTTTATCTCCAGTCTGCATGGGTTAGTGTGGACTTCCCTTGATGAACTTTTGCATTTCTTTCGGTCAATTACTAATAGTGATTTTCTATTCGAAGTGTTAAGGTACATAAGTAAAAAGCTGAAAGAGAAAATCTCTCAGGAATCTCTTAGTAATGTTGTAAGGTTTATTGAAAATCTTTTAAATAATGTTAGATTAGCTAGTGATATAATAATTAAATGTATAGAAAGTGAGCTTATCACTTTCTAAGAAAATCGGGATTCCTATAGATATTCAAGTGCTGAACGAAGCACCGCTCATGTTTATATGTGAGGTATTGAATCGGGAGAGCTTATTGTTTGTAGTGATGAGTTATTTTTTGGGCAATATTCCGCGGCAATAGAGGCTGAAGTTTGGGATTTTCTTTATTTATTGAGAATGATTGAGAAAGTTTGAAAAATATTCATATTTAGATAAGGCTGTGAAAAATTATTTTTATTGGGAATTTCGAAATTTCATGGGGACCGAGGCGAATCCTGGTGCATAAAGAGCGTATTCATTTCGAAGATGGTGCGGAGGTACCAGTCCAATAGAAATCATCATATATAAAAATACGAAAAACAACATGAATATATTGTCATCTAATTTATTTAATCTAATAAAATTAAAATAGAGGCGATTGTATGGAGAGAATATATCAAGTAATATCTCAAGCTAAATCAAGCATATCAAGCCTTCTTTGGCCTCCAAAAGTCACTAAGAAGGTATTTAATCAGATTCTTAAAGAGATAATCAATAAAACTGCTTTCTCCAACATAACTTCCAAGTTAGTAATAGGTATTGTGGATGATGATCAGTTTATCGATATAACAAGACATATATACGATGCTTCAAGTTCTAAAGACTTCAAAGAGAAGGTTTGCGATAACAAGTTAGTGATTTTCTATTATATTAATCCACTTGAGAGGTTTGTGCCAATCAATGTGGTTTCGGTAGATGGCATTGACAACTTCATTCTCTTTCAAGATGACATTTATGGGGACCTAACATTATCAATACCTATTAAGACTCAATATCTGAAGGAGTATATAGATGTAGTCTCATTGGGCAGTCAGGAACTTTTTGGCAATAGTGGTTTTATTGAAGAAGAGATAATGAGAATCATAAATTCCATATTCATAGCAAAGGACTCAAGGAAAGAAAGTATAGCTATTAAATATGTTGGAAATATAAATTATAGGTTATCAACTATTGGTAATTATTATAAGGCGTTTCTGTTTCCAGATTTCCAATCGATAATAGTATCAATTGAGAGATTTCTTGATGGGATAAAAGAACTGTTTCATGTTAGATTCATAACTTATGCCAATCATGACCCTGAGCACACTAAGAACGTTGCAAAATCTCTTTCTCAAGGGCTTCTTGATATCCATGGAGAAAATTTATTTTTCAGATTAAATATGATTGAAAGATATTTGCTCATATCATCTGCTTTGTTGCATGATATAGGAATGGCTCTCACGGATTCGGTAATCAAAGAACTTGATTTAGAGAGATGGAACGATATAATCAAAATAGATAAGGATGAAATTGTTCGAGAGCTCGAAGGAGGCAGTTCTCATATAAAGAAGAGAGAAAAGGTAAGAAAATACCATGCCTACATTGGTGGCAGTTTCGTCTCAGACCTTCTATCAAGATATATTAGAAATGAAAATCTCTTAAAATATATGGATTTACAGAACCGCGTTTCAACGCTTGTGGCAGCACATTCGCTGACCTTTAATCTAAAAAAGATAGATCCCGTAATTACATGTACTCATGCTGAAAAAGAATACACCGTTAGATTCAGATTACTGGCTGCGCTTTTAAGGCTTGCTGATTGCTTTGATATAACCATTAAAAGAGTAGACCCTATAAAAGCTGACTTGATAGAGCTATGGAAAGAGGAGCCATCACAAGTAAAGCATTGGGCATTTAAATTGCTTATTGGGAAAGTATCCCTAGTGCCATATGATGATGGCTTTGCACCGTGCATCCAGCATGCAGCTCTTGATGAGGATGAAGAGTTTGGAGTTAAAATATTTGAAGGCATAAACCTACTTGAAGATGTATCTGCGATAACTAATGTATTACAAGAGGCTGGAAAAATAGGCGACACAGAATTAGATATTGAGTTAAATATAAAGCCCATAGTAATCGTAGAGAATATAAATAAAAAGCACAGAGAAATTTTGAATGGTCGGAATTTAAAAACTTTGAAAGAGACACAAAAAAGGAGTGAGGAACGTTTACTTAAAATCGCTTGCGATGTTCTTTCACGTTATTTAGGCCATCCACTCTCATTGCAATGAACAGTTTGAAAATGCCCATAAATCTTTAATTTTCCAAATTTTTGTGCAAAGTTTATTAGATATTAAATTTTATTTGATTAACATTATTATATATCTACTAAATGTATTGGGCTGAAATAAATTAAAGGAGGAGTTATTATTCCAAAAGCCGTTAAAAGTATATATACACTCATTAAGGTTTTAGCACTAATTTTCGGGCTATTAACGTCTGGCATTGCATTTATGATGGCCCATGATGCTACAAAGGTTACTATTGATGCTGATGAATTTGCGAGATCAATGAACTTTACAATATCGAATGATACGGTATATGTTAGTACATCTGGAACAATATCCTATGATGGTTACCTATTTACAATTTCCGATGTAAATGTAACAATAGTGCTTTATGTTAATAGTACAGAACTCCCTCCTGTTGCGAAACAAGAGAAGATCTTTACACTTGAACCTCATGATAGTGAAACTTTATCATTTAACATATCAGTTCCGAGAAGTTACTATGAACATGCTGAAAAATGGTATGTTCAGGTTATTGTTTCCGGAGCAATGACTTATATGGACTATAATTTCGCAAGTTTCTCATTAATATACACAAAGGAGGTATCGTGATGGCTCATGCAGCTAGAGGTTTTTTAAGTGCGTTAATAACATTTATATCATATGGCAT
>JAGGXT010000312.1 GCA_021162905.1 Candidatus Odinarchaeota archaeon
CTCCCTCCCAGACCGCATTCATCCCCCAGATATAATCTGGGGGCTTTCTGCGGTATTCTTGTAATATTCTTAAGAACCATTTTCTCTTTTCCTTTATTGCGCAAAGTTGTCTTAACATTTAAATTTGCATCTAGAGGATATTGTGTTCCTTCCTTAACTATAATTTCTATGTATACATCTTCACCATCGAACGTTACTAAAGCCGGGTTATGAACTGATATTTCATTATCAACTAATGTTACAACTAGGCTTTTAATTTTCTTCTTTAGAGATTCTAACTCTTCCATGAGAGTAAATGAAACAAAGAGGGCCTCACGCCCTCCTAAGAGGGCAACTTCACCGCTAAACTCACTAAAATCGAAAAAATCCATGTATGATATCATCATCTTCACTTTCGTCAAGGTATTTTAACCTAAAGCCATATGATTTGAGCAGGTCAAAAACTATTTTGCCTCCGATTTTTTCCCTTCCCTTAATAAACACAAGTAACAACTCCATTGCTTTAATACCAATTTTTAGCTTGAATAGATATAAAACGTATCTAAAGTCTTGAAAAACCATAGAACACAGATATTGACTACTTTATCACAAAATTTAAGAGAAGTGAATCTTAACTTTCATAACCACACGCCATCTTGGTGGTGATTAAAATGTCAGAAATTTCAGAGAAGGCAAAATCTCTTAAAATGCTCATTCAAATTGGTATGTTGGCTTCGGTGTATGCTGCAATAACATGGGCCGTAGCACCAATATCGTATGCAGTAATACAATTTAGAGTCTCAGAAGCTCTAAAGGGGATGGCAACAAAGAGAAAATGGTTTGCATATGCATTTGCTGTTGGCAACTTTATATCAAACTTATTTAGTCCATTTGGGTTCCTTGAGTATACTTGGATGCCTTTGTGGAACTTTATTGGTGCTATGGGTGCATATTATCTTTCCCAGAAGATACATCCTTTAATCGGAAGTACTTTTTTCGCAGCATCTATCACATTTGCTGTTTCATTTATGCTATCCTTTGTATTGGGGATTCCGTTTTTATGGATATTACCATTTATAGCGATTCCCGAATTTATATTGATTGTAGGCTTTACTCCGGTCATGAGAAGAATTGTGGACCAACTTGAAGACTTAGGCGTTTTCGTAGATTAATAAAAAGAGAGATTATTATTAGAGTAGGTCGATGATTAAAGGTTTTGATGTTTAATTTATTGCTTTGCAAAATTAAGAAGTTTTGATTTTGATTTTAGAAGCATATCCTTACGATAACGGAGGTTTGAGATTTTATCTCCACAAACTTTTATTGCGTCGAGTTCGATTACTATTGGGGCTTCAATCTTATACTTTTTCATATTCTTAAAAAATAAAGAGAAATCGACCTTACCATCACCAATGCTAATATGGTGATCATTGGTTATATCATCGACATCACTTACGTGTATGTTTATAATCCTATCATGCATCCTTTTCATTAATTCCTCAGCCAAGACGTCGGATATTGTATAAGCATGTGCTAAATCAAAAGTTATTTTTAAATCTGGTATATCACTGATGAGCATTTCAAAATCCTCTGGATATTTCGGAAACTTACCGGGGAAAAAGTGCAAATTTTCGACACCAACTTTAATTTCATGGGTCTCTGCAAATTGTAATATATTCTTAAGATAATTAACCCCTCTCTGGTATATCTTTTTAAGAAAACTATTTTCATCCTGTTTTAATTCAAGCCCAAATGGGAACCTCCCCAGATGCAGAGTTACAATATCAATCTCTGTTAGGTATGCAAAATGTAGAGCTTTTAGAATTTCTTTCCAAGATGTCTTTTGAATTTCCTTATTATAGCTTAAAAGGTTAATGTCAACGTAGGGTGCATGTAGCTCTAAATTTACGTTATAGCTATTTTTTAAGTCTATAATCTCGGAAGCTATCATCTTCTCTGACTTATTTGAAGACTCAAGGCAATACAGCTCAGAATTTAGTTCTATAAAGGAAAAATTTAGTTCATTAGCTATTTTGAAGATTTCATCTATTGGAAGTTCGAAAAAATACATTGATGTGAATCCGATGTGCATTAGTGTCCCTCTATTATATAGTTGTTTCCTCAGTTGTTTCTACCTTTTCTGCCATGGGAGTCCCACAATTACTGCAAAATCTTGCATTCGAATAATGAACTTTCCCACAAGCTGGACATTTTATTAATAGTGGCTTTTTCTCCTCTTCAGGAATTATGTAAATTGCCATTGGTTTTCGCATTTTTATTTTTCTGACTACTGCCATCGCTAGTAAACCTGCAATTAGGACTAAACTCAATTGTAAGCCATTCATGTAAGCGGTGTGCGTAATCGTTTCTTGCATTTTAGGAGAAAAGCTATTCCAAAGATCAGGAGTGTACTGTTGAAGCATCATAATATAAACTTGTGCAGTAGCTAGTGGTGTTATTAGTCCTATAATTAGAACATTCTTGATGCTTTTATGTCTATAACCAAAGAGTAAACCTGTTAACAGCCAAAATGCTACTACGTAGATGTCTCCAAAGTTAAGCTCTATGATATTTAGCTGAGAGACTCCAGGGGAATCAAAGCACAGTGCTCTCTGAAAGAGTGCTAGAGCTAGGGATCTCCAAGCAGGAATTCCACTAAAGGTCCTCATCATATTAGCTATTATGGTAGGCTCCACGAAGTATATTCCGAGAAGCACAAGGAATATTATTAAAAGGAACTCAAGAAATTCTCCTAACATGTTTCTCACCATTTAGAAGAACTTTATTGCGTAGAAGTCAAATACTCCAAACCCATATACTATGTATGCGTAGACAAAAATAGCAAATGTAACAACCATGATACCTATTACTATGTAATCCTTTGTCTCAGCTTTAATATCTCGGTAAAATGTTCTTTCCTTTGATGCACCAAATGCCCTTGCAGCCATTGCTAGGGATAATTGTGTGCTATTTCTAGCCATACTTACTATTAATGGAACTAATATCGGGATATACGCTCTCATTCTTTCAACAAACCCACCTGTTTCCAGCTTTGTAAAAGCTCTTGCAGTCTGAGCTTCAATAATAGTCGCTATTTCTAATTGGACACTTGGTAGTATATTGAGTGCAGAGCTCATTATATAGGCAATTGTGTATGGCATTTTCATTTTAACCATTCCTAAGATTAATCTATCAAGTGGTGTTGTGTAGATGACCAGTGGGCCAATTATCATCATTATTAGGATTCTTTCAGAGATTGCTATTCCATAGACTAGACCCTCTATGGTTAATGCTCCTACGTTTCCTAATAATGGATTCTCTGGGATTATTCTTAGAATTTCGGTTCCAGTTGGAAAACTAAGGCCCTGGATAATAATAACCAGTGCCAGAGTTCCATAGACATATTTATAAACTCGGGACACTTCTTTTGCTGGTATCCTTGCATAAAACCAAATCAGAATCGCTGCTAGAAGGACTAACGCTAGGTGAATGGGGTTGCTGAAAAGTAAAGCTAGGCCAACAAAATAAGCTAGCATTATTAATTTTGCTCGAGGATCCAATTTGTGTATTAATGTGTCACCCGCATAATAAACAACATATCCTCTTGAACTAATTTTAACCACCCTTAACTATTCTTTCAAATACATCACAAAATTCATCTACAGATAGTATATCACTTGGGAAACCAACATCACTCAACTTCTGACCCAACAATGTAATCTGAGGTGGTGACAGATAAGACTTTGCAAGAATTTCAGATTTTGAGAAAACCTCTTTTGGTGTACCATCTAATAGAATTTCTCCTTGAGCCATTACGATTACACGATGCGAGTACTCAGCTACCAAATACATATCATGAGTAATCATAATGATAGTCTTTCCTTCCTTATTTAGGTCATTAATTAGGTTTACAATCTCACGACTTCCTCGAAAGTCTTGCCCAGTTGTAGGCTCGTCTAATATAATGACATCTGGTTTCATTGAAAGAACAGATGCTACTGCAACTCGATGTCTATCCCCAAGTCCTAATGATAAGGGATGCTCGTCCCTAAGATGTTCTAAGTTTAATCTCTTTAGAACTTCGTCAACACTCCTTTTAATTTCCTCCTCGCTCCAACCTAAGTTTCTAGGGCCGAATGCGATTTCCTCTTCAACAGTATCTGCAAACAATTGATCGTCAGGATTTTGATAAATATACCCTACATATTTAGATAACTCTGAAACTTGCATAATACGTGTATCGTATCCTTTAACCATTACAAAGCCCTTTGTTGGTTTAAGAAGCCCATTAAAGTGTTTAACAAGTGTTGTTTTACCAGCACCATTTTGTCCAATAATAGAGATAAATTCGCCAGGGTATATATCAAGGTTTATGTCCTTTACTGCAACAACTCCACCACGATAAATATGCCATAGATTGCGTATTTTTATGATAGGCTCATTTTTTACGCTACTGCTTTCTCCAAGAGATTTTTGTTGATTGCTCGAGTTCAGAGTCACCTTCTTGTTGATATTAACATTATTCTTAATTAGATAATCTCTAATGAGTTCGGCTGCCTCATCTATTGTTGTTGGTATTTTCTCAAATGCGTATCCTCTCTGAATAAGTTTATAAATCAGCTCACTAACTTGTGGAGGACGAATAAATGTTTTATTTACAATATCCTTCTCGCTAAAGATTTCTTCAGGTTTCCCATCCATGAATTTTTCTCCATCTCGTAGAATTACTATTCTATCAACAAACTCTGCGATCTCTTCACTCTTGTGACTCACTATGATTACTGTTATTCCTTTTTCCTTCTTTAGCCTTTTCAATATTTCAAACACTTGCTTGGTTCCTATGGGATCTAAATTGCTAGTTGGTTCATCTAAAACCAATACCTTTGGTAACATAGTTAAAACTGCGCCTATGGCAACAGCTTGTTTTTGACCCCCACTAAGTTGTGATGGTGATCGTTCAAGCAAGTCTTCTAATCTAAGAAGCTTCGCAATCTCATGAACTCTTCTTGCAATTTCCTCACGTTCAACAGCTAAATTTTCAGGTCCAAAGGCTAGTTCACTTTCTACATCGAGACAAAATAATTGTAAGTTAGGATTTTGAAAGACCAATCCAACAATACTTGCTAGTTTTTGCATAAGGGTTTCCTGAGTATTAATGGAATCCACCAAGACTTTTCCTTTTAAATGACCATGTATCATATAAGGTATGCTTCCATTTAAGGTTAAGCATAATGTTGATTTACCAGCACCAGTAGGGCCCATTATCGCGACAAATTCTCCCTTGTTAATAGAAAGAGAGATATTCTTTAGTGCTTCCCGTTTCGAGCCAGAATACTTAAAAGATAGATTTTCTATATATATTACTCTTTCCTCAGTATTGTTCATTTACCCACACCTTAAGTTTAATAAAAAAAGAAAAAAATAATTAACTTTCTTCTACTACCAGCTCATCGATGAATACCCTTATGTTTGCTCGCTTCAATGATATTAAAACTGCAGTACCTACTATGGAACCAATTATAGATGCTAGAATGTCCGTTGCAGCATAGTATGGAATCATTGGCACCCAATAGATAGGATTGGTAAAGTCCCACATATAGAATGCAAGGACACAGCCCATAATGTTGTTTGCCATAGATCCAACCCAGCCAATCAAAAATAGCGCTATGAATAGCTTTGCAGGATTGTCTCGTTTAATTAAGGATTCTTGCATGAAGTTACGAACCCATGGTATTACTAGGATTAGAATTGCAAACCAGTGCTCCCATGTGACTAGTGGCATTCCTCCAACTAATCCAGCACCACCCTTATAGAAGTACCATAGTAGCAACATAACAATGAAATAGATAACCGTAATTATCCAGCCTTTCTTTCTGGGATAAAGTGCAAGACCCTCAAAAGTGAAGCCAGTAACATTTGTTAGGAAAGTTAGTGGACCGAAAAAGGCAGTATATGGAAAGATAAACTGATTCAATATTCCAAAAGCCAAGCCGCCTACAAAGCCTGCATATGGTCCTAGCAATGGACCTGTTAGACCTTTAAGGAACATGGCGGCAGACAATGAGCCAGGAAGACCAGGAATAGGGAAAGTTGGAATAGCAGCCGCAGCCAGTTTTATTGCAACCCAAACAATGATAAGTCCGATATGAACTCCACCAATGATTGGTGTTCCAGGAGTCCAAACTGGAATCATCTTTTCTTCTTCGCCCATGTCTTTCACCTTATTTAATTTAAGTTAAAATAGTGGTAGGCATGAAATTCTTTGAGAACATATATGACACATAAGTCATATAAATAATTTGCGTAAGTGTTTACATATAGAAATAATAAATTAGCTTAAAAATAACAAAATCTTTTATCTAAAAATCCATCTAAGCAAACATTCTTAGTTGTCATGAAATAGGTTTCTTTTCCTGAGTTGCTTTATATAGAATCTCCAAGTACATCTTAGCACTTTCTATTTTTTCAGTAAGACGTCTCCGTAATATATCAATAAATTGAGGCACTTTAGAAACAGTCTTTGCATGGATTTTAATTCTCTCAACCTCCAATTTTCTTATCTCTTCGTCATTACAATTCTTAATAACATATACTATGAACGTAAGGATGGTATCCAGATCATTTAAGTCCTCTAAAGTAAACGGAGTTTCCTTAAGAAACTTTTTCATCATCTCATGTTCAACTTCAACTAATTTCTCGTTTGAAGATATTTTTGCGTACTCTGAAATACACTCTTCAGGGATTTGGATGCTCCATCTATATGAAAAATACTTTTCAAAATTATAATAAAACTCATAACTTAGATCTTTCAAAAAATCAAATGCGACATAAAATCCTTTAAGCGTTACCATATAATATTTTTTAAGAAGATGCTTAAAGCTCTCGACTTTAAAAACACGCACTAATCCATAAGCACCTAATACATCTAAATTCCGATAAATAGTGGATGTATGTAACCCTAATTCTTTTGATAATTGAAAAGCAGTTTTTGGCTTTTTTGCTATACTTCTGAGTATTTTCACTCTAATCTCACTTAGGATATTCTGCAATATGAACTCTTCATCAAGCCTAGCATTTAACAATCTTCTAAGCAATATTTTTTCACCCGAACCTATTATACTGAGTCTATTTTGAGCTTGCCCATATAACATTTTTTAAAAAATTACACATGTTACACTTATAAGGATTTTGAAAAATTATACGGTTTCTTATAAAAAAATTAATATGCCTTATATGACACATATAACTATGTTCAATATTACCAGCGAGGAGTGGTGATTGTTGAACCTCCTCATAAAAGGTGGATATGTCATCACTTGCGATAAAAGCAATCAAATAATCGAAAACGGAGCTGTTGTGATCGAGAGTAACAAAATTGTAGATGTTGGAAAGTGCTCAAAAATCGAGAAAAAATATAATTCTAAGGATTACGAAATTATAGATGCTAAGGGAAAAGCAGTGGTCCCAGGATTTATAAATACGCACTCTCATACCTACCAAAACTTCATGAAAGGCTGGCATGATGATCTTGAGTTAGAGCCATGGTGCAACTTAGTTTTATTTCCTATAGTTCGGCTATCCGAAAAGTTCATTTCTAACGGATTCAACGAATTTTATTATTATGGAGCATTACTTGCTTCAATAGAAGCTATAAAAACTGGAACCACCACTATACTTGATTTTAGTGCCAATTATAAAATGTCACTTAAAGCATTTGACGATGTGGGCATTCGTGGCATAGCTGGTGTCACTTTAGCTAATAAATGGATACCAGAGGACCTCATAAGACCTCCTGAACAAGTGCTTAAGGATATAAGGGAATCTATTGATAAGTGGCATAATTCTAGAAACGGCCGTATAAGGATGATATATGCTCCGTCGACTCCCTATATATGTACTGAAGACTTTCTTAGAATGATCAAAGAGCAATCTAATGAGACTGGAGTTCCCATAACTACTCATGTCTCTGAGGCACCATATGAGGTCGAACTGACCAAAAAGGAAACTGGGTTAACTCCTGTCAGATTTTTAGAGAAAGTTGGTTTACTGGACGATAGACTATTAGCTGTTCACTGCATTTGGTTGGACGATGAAGAAATTAATATGCTTGCAAAAGCTGGTGTTAAAGTATCTCATAATCCAAAGTCAAACATGAGGCTGGCGTCTGGTATAGCACCAATAAGGATGATGCTTGACAAAGGAATTACCGTATCTCTGGCAACAGATGGTGCAGCAAGTAACGACAATCTGGATATGATAGAAACTATGAGAGCTGCTACTTTTCTATCTAAAGTATCAACCTTGAAAGCGGGATCATTAACAGGAAAAGATGTTTTTAGAATGGCCACTATCGAAGGAGCTAAAGCAGTCTTTATGGAAAATGAAGTTGGAAGCATAGAAGTTGGTAAGAAAGCTGATATTGCAATCATTGACCTACAAAAGGTACATTTGCAACCAGTTTGTGATGTTATTAACACAATAGTTTATGCGGCTAATGGCCATGATGTAGAGACAGTAATAATTGATGGTAAGGTAATTATGAAAGATCGAAAAATTCTAACAGTGGATGAGCAGAAAATCCTTGATAGAGTAAAAGAGAAAATAGAGCCAGAGCTAAAGGAGGTTTTTCTTGAAACTCTAAGAGAGAAACCTAATTTTATCAATAAATAATTACTCGAGGTGAGGTGAGAATATGTTTGATCTTTCAAAGGATGAAGAAGAGCATGCTGAGGAACTTTATAGGAAATGTATAGTGATTGATGGGTTAAATGCCTCACTGATGTATCGTGGGTATTTTGAAAAGTTACGCAACGCTGGTATAACAGCAATAAATTATACGATTGCAATGAACCAGAACATATCAGAGACAATTAAACGTTTTGCTCGTCTTTATGGTTACTTTAAGAAACATAGCGACCTAATAATGTTGGCAACGACAGCTGAGGATATACTAACTGCAAAAAAGGAGAATAAAACAGCATTTCTAATCGGATTTCAAAATGTAGACCCTCTGGAAGGTAGGCTTGACATGCTTAATATTTATTATAAGTTAGGTCTCAGAATCTTCCAATTGACGTATCATTTTCAAAATATCGCAGGTACTGGAGGTGCTGAACGACACGACACCGGACTAACTAAATTTGGATTAGAATTAGTTGAAAAACTAAATGAATTTGGAATTTTGATAGATTTAGCTCATGTGGGTCCCAAAACATCATTAGAAACGATTGAAGTGTCTAAAGATCCAGTGGTTTTCTCCCACTCAAATGCAAGAGCATTAGTTGATACCTATCAAAATCATTACGATGATGAGCTAAAAGCGTTAGCTGAAAAAGGTGGAGTTATTGGAGTTACTGGTTTTCCAAGACTTCTAGGTGGAGAAAATTGTACGATTAATGACATGCTGGATCACATCGACTATATAGTTGACCTTATAGGCGTAGATTATGTTGGAATAGGATCTGATTTTGCAGAAGGATGGAAAGAGAGTTTAGAAAGAAGAATTCGCCTATTAGAAATAGATGGCAAAATATACACATGGCCTAAAGGTTTTGAAGATGTGACAAAATTCGTCAATATAGTGAAAGGATTAGTCTCACGAGGATACTCTGATAATGAAATAAGAAAAATTCTTGGAGAGAACTTCTTACGCGTATTTAGAAGGGTTTTTAAATAGTAACATTCCCTGCAATTATGATTAGCAAGAATAATAAAAAGGATTAGGATTATATTTGATAGTCTGTCGTGTTTCTAAATAGGAAAACTCCACCTGTCATGTAAACATTTCCGCAATCATTAACTGTAATCTTCAGATACTCAGGTCTATAGATAAGTATATCCATACAACTTTTCTCTAATTAACGAAGAAAAGTAAAACATGCGTGTCCATATCCAAAAAAGTATTGCAACAATTAGAAGAAATATATGAGCATGTCTTTTCAAAATGTATCCAAGAGACTTCATGTCGGTACACCACTACCCTAAGTAACATGTTTCCCTAGGAAATTTTTGATATCAAGATTTTTTATTCTATACCCGAACACACTACTGTGATATTGAACTCTAAGGATACTTCTAATAGACGCACATATAGATACACTATTATGTGACTAAGTAAAGTGAGAGCATACCCCCTTTGAAAATCAACTTCCACCATGATGGTATATTTCTTGCCAACTTTGGAAGTATAACATAAACATACTTGTATGTTTCTTTAGCGTTTCTAATATTCTCTCTATTGAGATGATAGTCTGATGGCACATCAAGAAACCAAGTTACCCAATAATGCAAACCAGGTCTTGTATACACAATGGAGTTTTCCTTTTCTATATATTGTCTCATTGCGAGTATATCTTGCGTCTCGGCGAATGAGATACATGGAAATGTGTGAGAGTAATTTCTAAGAATGGCTGGTGTGAAAATCAACATTATGGCTAAAAAGGCAACTAGTGCCTCTCCTTTTTTCTTTAATAAATTAGAGATAGTAAAGGATGATAGTACAGTAAATGGTATGAACGATACAAAAAGAAATCGAATACGATATTGAGACTCAAAAAACGGCCATAATAAGAAGATAGCTAACACTTCCATAGCAATGAGAATCATCAATAGGGGAGCTTTATTTTTCGATAGAAAATGTTTCCTTCTAAAAATCAACTCATAAGCTGTTACAAGGATTAAGAGCCAAGTGATAACCACTATTAAGTCAAAACCAAAAAGAATTACTGGAAGAATCAACGGTATGAATTCAAAAGGGAAACTTTCGATGAAACTCTCAAATTTATAATATGTGCCGAAAAATTCAGGAAAGAAGAGAATTATCGCGACAAAAGCAAAAATAATTAATACGTAGTTTGCAATAATCGTTTTTATGAATCTATTATTCAAAGGCAAGCTTTTGATTCTCCAAAGATACACGTAAATGATATTAACAACCAATGTTAAAGCTAGAGCCATTCCGAAGATTAATATATGTGTTAAAGCGTTCAACAAGAAAAACACTATGGTTAAGATATGTAATCTACTATCGATCTCATCAATAATTCTAAACAAAAAGTATAGGTACGAAAAGAGAAAGAGAACTCCAACCGAATTTTTATACAATGATGCTCCACCAGAAATTATTATAAAATAAGGGTGCCACAGCAGAATTAACGTAAAGTATATTGCAACATCTCTTCTTTTAAATAGCTCATATGCAAAAAGGTACGCAGGCACACCGCTTAAGGCTACCATAGCTGACAGTCCTAATTTAATACCATCAATTACACATATATTTAGCGGTCCGTATCCTAGGGCTAAAAGCACTTGAGCGAAGAGTGCAAAAATATAGAAGGTGATTGGAGGAGCTGAATAATATAATTTTCCATTTATAAGTATAGATCTAACTTGAAC
>JAGGXT010000164.1 GCA_021162905.1 Candidatus Odinarchaeota archaeon
TAATATATATGGGCCAATAGATGATTATGATTATTATGATTTCCTAAGGTCATTAGTCGAAGATCTTAATATAGAGAATTATTTCATTTTTCATAGAGAAACTTGGAACGTCAATGATGCATTAAAAGAGATCGATATTTTTGCAATGCCAAGTCTTATTGAGGGTTTACCGTTCTCTTTAATTGAAGCAACAGCTATGGGAATACCGTCTGTTGTTACAAATGTTGGTGGAGTTTCTGAGGTTATTTCCAACTTAGGTTACTATGTTCCTAAGAATAATTCATCTGCTCTAGCTAAAGGAATCATGCGAGCAAAAGAAGAATATACAAATGGCAAATATAACAGAAAGAAAGTTTTAAGACGGAATTATATTACTAATAACTTTTCTATAAGGAATTTTTCAGATGAATTATTAAGAGTCTATGAGAGCCTCTTATATTGCTTTTGAAAGGAAATAATAATATAGTTCACTTACTCTAATTTTTATTAAAATGATACCAACTGCGGCTGTGACTAGAGCTCCAATTACATAACTGTAGATAATATAATGATAGCTTCCAAATAAAAAGAAATAAACGTCTATACATGCTGCGGTAATAAGCCCTACGCTCATCATTAGTGTATTGTCCTTTAATCTTTGAAGATACATAAGAACAAGAAATTCATATATCATAAGAGCATGAAAGATAACTCCTATGGCTCCAATATGTAGAACAAAGCGCGATATTTCATTTTTAAGATTAAAAAACATAAGGATATGGTCGGAGAATATTACAAAAACCAAAGTAACAGAGGTTGCGAAGACTAAGAGAAGCACTGCTCTATAGTATATATCATGTATAAATGTCCTTAATGATGTTTTTATCTCATCCAGCGTTCCAGTATACAATTTGTTTAAAGATTTTAAGAGCGTTGGTGTAAACTCAGACATTAAATAAGCTGCTACGCCAACTGTTGGAATTAGTGTCCATTGAGCTACATTTATTCCTATTTCATAAAGACTATTAAATCCTATAAATAAGCCCTCAACGTGCATTCCTTCTTTAATCCACACGATAAATCGATCTTGCCATATAAAGAGGAAATATAACAAATTGGAAACAAGTAGCCAGAAGTTCCCGGACAACATTTCTCTTAAGCTTTCAGTTTGTCCCATCTCAAGCTCAGCCTTATTTAAAATTATAAGAGCTTGATCAGGGGATAATCTTTCTTGAACTTTCAAAATTATAGGAAGCAATTTAGCTAATTTTTCACCACTATCAACATTACGTGATACTTCTATTATTTTGCTAATAAGCGCTCTATCTAACTTAACAGTAAGCTTGGGGGAGCGAAAGATTCCAAAAAGGAGATAAAAATACATCGCAACAGCAGAGATAAAGTAACCAATAACATATGCAATTAGAATATATGTTATATTAAATCCCATTACGGTAAAATAATAGGCAAGCACACCACTGAATAACATTCCAGATGAAAATAGCATTGTCATCTGAAAATATTTTTGAAGACCATTGAGAGGAGCTAATCCTACCCACATCAAAGATAAGGCAAGAGTCATTAGATATTGAAGAATATCACTTTCACTAATACCGCCGCCTTTGCTAATTATATTTACACCAAAAAAGATCATATAGAAGGATGTCACAACAACTGTAGTAAGTATAATAGAAAATATAATTAGTCTTCTGGCTGAATATATTTTTCTTAAAGCTTCGTAGTCAAAAATCTTCTTAGTGACTAGGACTTGAATCCAACTTGATAAAATTAAACTAATTGGAAGAGATGGGATAACTACCTTAGAGTATATTTCTATGGACTGCTGCGATAACAAGGGAATTAATAGATAACCAAGAAAAACAGTAAACATAACCGCAATCAACCATGGACCATTTCCAAAGATTACAAAATAGATTAATGTTAGAAGCTCTCTCGCTATTGATTTCCTTGTCTCTCCTTTCATAAGAGATCCCCTTAGAGGCCTTCAAGTAATCTACTGATTCTCTCAATTTCAGCAGATACTTTCTCTTTACTTAATTCTTCGACGCTTCTTTCTAGAAAGTCTATAATTTTTTCTTTAACTTCTTCTATTGTTTTTGCTTCAATTAGTACTATACCAGAGAGTTCGGCTGTTTCTTTAGCTTCTTGGTTTGCCTCTGGAACTGCAATTATTAACTTATGAGTTACCTCAAGCTCAACAATCTTACTTATGAAATTCAGTACATGTGTCTTATCAACAAATCCTATAGGTGAATATATAACATCTACAACGCAATTTATGAGATCCTTGTATTTGAAGTTAAAAGTAAATGTATGAGGAGATGGCGCTTTGCCATATAAGTTTGCGGGATATGCAATTTCCCAACCTTTTACCGCTAAAGCATTTATTAAGTCAGTAAATGAGCCGATGTATTCTGTTATTATATTCAAATTAATTGGGTTAAGATAGTATTCATAGATACTGAAAATTTTTGCTTCATGATGAGAAAATTTATTACGACAATTTAGACATTCAAATTCAATTTTTGGTGATTCGAAAAACGATCGACAGTTATTACATTGATATTGAATACCGGGTACTATCCAAGTTACACCCAATTCGTCTATTTTTAACTTAGTTTCACAATTTGGACAGACAAATTCGTCCAATTCTTTAAAGTCGGAAATAAAACCAGAAAATCCACATTTAAGATGTTTAATAACAGAACCAGAAGTTATATTTGCATCTCCACAATTTGGGCAAACTATGTGAGAAACCAATTTTAATGACTCACATTTAGGACACATGGGAACATTACTTGAAATTTTGGCACGTACCCATCTTGCATCAACAAGCTCTTTTAGAAGCTTTATAGCATCTTCAATAGTTAAACCAGTTATAGAAATTAAATCTGGATATGTTATTATCTCTTTTTCCGAAAAAGCAGGCTTTACTATGAAATGAGGATTCTCTAACATATAGTTCATCAACTTACGTACAGCCTCAGGAAAAGAAAATTCTGGAAATTTTCGGGCAAATACCATTTTTATGCACCAACCAATTTCTTTAGCTCTTCCATCTTCTTTTTCAAACAAAGAGATACTACTATCTCAAATAATTTATTAATTCCCTCCCCTGTTCTTGCAGATGTTTCGACAAATCCTTCTAATTTCAACTCTTTAGCGAGTTTCTCACCTTCTTCTTTTGAAACTTTTCGCGCATAGTCCAAATCTATTTTGTTACCGACTAATACTATCGATGCGTTGGGTTCATTTTCATGTATTTCTTTAACCCATTTTGGAATACTCTCAAAGGTTGCTTTATCAGTAATATCATAAACCAACACAGCAACTGAGGCATCCTTATAGTACATCGGCCTAACAGAACCAAAGATCTGTTGGCCAGCAACATCCCAGATTATTAGTTTTATCACTGCAAGATCGGGGTATCGAATTTCTTTTGTACTTACTTGGACACCTAGTGTTGAGAGATAGTCTTTCTGAAAAGTATGTGTGATATATTGACGCACAATGCTCGTTTTCCCAACAGCACCATCTCCAGCCATAACAATTTTGAAAATATATGGTTTCTCCTTGGACATTGTTAACTCCTCTTTTAACAAAAAACTATTCTATATTGATTTAATTAAGTTTTTGCTAATGCGAATCTTCTTAATGCATAAAATTTTATTTAGTCCTTTTTAATCATTCTAATGTCAATTAAAGGGTGGGTTAAAGACATAAATTGTTATATTTAAAGCATACGAGCCTAATATCTGGTAAATAATTGTGTACTCGCCGCTTTTGCTAATGTCAAAACTACGAGTTATTGATCCGCTATCGCTTCCTATAACAGTCTTTTCCCATATAAATATAACCTTACCATCGGGATCTATAATCGTTATATTTGTATAACCAGTAATCTCATATTCAATTATTTTCATCTTATATCTCAACATAGGAACCTCAAAGGTTTCTTCTGTCTTACCTACCGCTGTTGAAGATGTCTGCCGAGAATATACAGTTTGAGGGTAACTTATGTATAAATAGCCTGCAAGTATAAGAATCATAACTACTATTATCACCTTCCACTTACGGTTTTTTGATTTTTTCTTTCTAGTTCTCTTTTTTGGCATACCCTTCACCAACAAAAATTTTGATATTTACTTATTATTGAGTCTATATATGAAAATTAAGATTCTTTACCTATAGATTTTGTAGATTTTTTCATCCGGACTTCATTTATCATCTTGACATATCGTTGAGTATCGTAGTTTACCCAGTCACGAACATCATAACGGACTATTTGACCTTTTGAGTTCATTGTGATTACTTGAACAATTCCAGCATTTATAATAGCCCGCTTACAACGATCACATGGAATAGATTCTGATGGCTCTCCAGTTTTTACATACTCCCCGTATATATACATTATACCACCATTTACACTCGCCCCATTACGAGCTGCGTTTATGATAGCATTTTCTTCAGCATGTACAGCAGGGCATACGTCATAACCACCATACTCTGGAACATTCAATTCATCTTTTAAACAACCAACCTCATAGCAGTTAATTACTCCGCGAGCAGGACCGTTATACCCAGTGCTTACAATTGCGTCATTTACTACAATTATTGCCCCGAATCTCCTACGTAAACATGTTGATCTCTTAGAAACGGCTTTTGCAATTTCTAAGTAATACTCCTCTTTTGAAGGTCTATGATTCACAAAAACACACCTCTCCTAAAATAATGAATTAAAAATATTTTAAAATTATTAACCTTTTTTTGGAAAAAAGAAGGATGCACTAATGGGTTTGTCAAGCTTCTTTACTTTTTAAAGCATCATCAGCTGTTTTTCTGATTATTTTAAGTGCTTCGTCAACAAGAATATTTGTAGGATTAGAAGCATCTAAAATTACAAAATGTTTAGCTAATAGTCTCCTCTCAATAAACTTCTTGTAATTATTAGAAACCTCACTGAGGAAATCAATCCTCTCAAAAAGAGTTAATTTCCCTAAGTATGTTTTATTAATCCTATCTTTAACTCTTTCTAATGCTGATGTAGGATCTATATCTAGGAAGAATACAATATCTGGCTGTGGAAATTCTTTGTTTAAGCTTATTAGAATATTAAGATCTAATCCTTCAGCTGCTTGATAAGCCAATTGTGAGTGAATGTACCTATCAAGAATTACAATTTTATTTTTAGCGAGATTCGGTTTTATGAGAGTATCAACATCCTCAGCTCTATCTAGTGCAAAGAGTAAAGCCTTTTCCCAAGGCCATGAAGTTGCTTTTATATTGCCAGATAATATATTACGAACGCGTGATCCATAGAAGCCATCTGATGGTTCTCTACCAAAAACTACGCCAGTATAATATGGAGATTTTATCAATTCTGATCTTTTGATAGCATCTACTAGAGATTTGGCGAAAGTTGTTTTTCCAGAACCATCTATCCCCTCAATTGTTATGAACAAACCCATTTTTAGCACCAAAACACCTTTTCATAAATTTATTTTTAATAACATTTATCAAACTCTATTTCGAAAATTGCCTCTGCTTCATGATCTTCAAGTTTTGTAAGATCCATAAGACATAACTTTACAGGACAATTTAATTCGTCCTCCAGCTCATATTTTAAATCAAGAATATATTCATCTGCACCACATGCTATGCAAAATGTACCTTCAAATTTTACATATATTTTTGAGCCTTCGATTTTTATTATAGTAGCCTGGGATTCTCCCCCATGAAATATGTTATAGCGTTCCACAGCCTTTTTAATTTTATCGACTTGTGATTGTGTTATCATCAAACCACCTCTTATGTCGTAAAGAAAAATAAAGTAGAGACATTTATTGTCACATCCATTTTAGGAACTTCCTGTTCATGAGAAACTCTGGTAAAACCAATAATCCAACCGACGAAATTGCAATTACTAATATCCAATCATAAAGTGTTAGGGGGACTAAATGAAATGCTATTGTAAATGGTTCAATAAACGTTAGTGATGCAGTTAATAAGCCAGCGACAATTACAGATATCAATAAGAATTTATTTCCCTTAAATCCAAGTCTAAATACACTATGTTTCTCTGAACGAACGTTCCAAATTACAAATAGCTCAAAGAATGCTGCTTGTATAAAGGCCATAGTTCGTGCCTCTTCAACAGGTTCATTCCAAAGGAAATAAGAGACATAGAATATTCCTAGAGTCCCTATTGACTGTAGTAGAAATGAAACGAAAATGAATAGTAACATACCATGGAGTACACCAGCTTTAGGATCACGTGGCGGTTGATTCATTACATCCTCATCAGGAGGATCAACACTCAATGCAACTGCTGGTGCACCATCAGTAACTAAGTTGATCCACAGAATCATAGCAGGTAATAGTGGAATTGGCCATCCCAATAATGCAGCTACGGTTATTACCGTTAGTTCATCAAAATTGCAGGCTAAGAGATAGCGAACAAATTTTCTAATGTTGTTATATACTATTCGACCACCCTCTACTGCTTTTACTATTGTTGCGAAATTATCATCGGCTAATATCATATCAGATGCTTCTTTAGCCACATCAGTTCCAGTTATTCCCATAGCAATACCTATGTCTGCTCTTTTAAGCGCAGGAGCATCATTTACACCATCACCGGTCATCGCAACTATATGCCCTTTTGCTTTCAGTGCATTAACTATTCTGAGTTTGTGAAGCGGAGAAACTCTGGCGTATACAGTTATTTTTTCAACTTTTTCTAAGAACTCTTCATCACTCATTTGCTCAAGCTCTTTTCCAGTAACAGCAATTCCATTTTCATCCATAATACCTATTTCTTTTGCAATGGCAACAGCCGTTAATTTATGGTCTCCTGTTATCATAACAATCTTTATTCCAGCTCTCTTAGCTTTCTCAACTGCGTCGTATACTTCATCCCTTGGAGGATCGATCATACCAACGATACCAACTAATATCAAGTCGTTTTCAAGTTCCTCTTCATTAAACTCTCCAGAAAAGACTTCTATTTCTTTATAAGCTAATGCAAGACTTCTAAGGGCTTGTTCTGCCATAGAATCGTTTATTTTGTTTATTTCATTTCTTTTTTCTTCAGAAAGAGGCTTTACTTTTCCATCTTCTAGGATATATTTGCAACGTTCCAGCACTATTTCTGGTGCACCTTTCACATAAACCTCTATTTTCCCATTTGGAACTCTATATATTACTGACATTCTTTTTCTTTCCGAACTAAATGGAATCTCACCAATTCTCTGATAATGTTCCTCTATTTTGTTTCTCTCGAGTCCTCCTTTCATTCCTACGACAACTAGTGCTACTTCCGTTGTATCACCTACTGGTTGGCCATTTTCAATTTTTGCATTATTACAAAGTGTTCCAATGAGCAAAGCTTTATAAAGATGAATATCATCATTTGGATTTATTGGGGACCTATCTAAAAGGAATTCTCCTTGTAAACTATATCCCACTCCTGTAACATCTATTAGGCTATTATTCACATAGATTTTCCTTACAGTCATTTCACCCTTTGTTATTGTTCCAGTCTTATCCGAACAAATTACGGTAGTTGAACCTAGTGTTTCTGCGGATGCTAAACGTTTTACATAAGCATTTTTCTTTGTCAATTCTCTTGCACTCAGAGCCAAAGTTATTGTAACAACCGCAGGAAGCCCTTCTGGAACTGCAGAAACCGCAAGAGCAATAGCAACCATAAAAGATTCTATAATTTGCCCTTCACGTATCCACTCAAGAACAAATATTAAAGCTACTATAAGAATTGTGAACTTAGCCAATTTTTTAGCAAAATCAGACAATTTTCTTTTTAGAGGTGTTTCAACCTCTTCTATTTCTTGAACATGCTTAGCAATTTTTCCAAACATCGTATTAAAACCAGTATGAGTAACTACAGCCTTACCTCTTCCAAAGGCAACAAATGTTCCCATAAAAACCATATTTTTCATTTCCACGATATCAGAATCCTCTGGCAATGGATCTACTGATTTTTTCACAGGTGTAGACTCTCCAGTAAGAGATGCCTCATTGACCTTTAATTCAATAGCTTCGATTAATCTAGCATCAGCAGCTATTTTTGTACCTTCTTCTAATATTAGGATATCTCCAGGAACTACTTCTTTTGCTGGAATTAGGGTTGGCTGTCCATTCCGTATAACCCACACTTTAGGAGCTGTTAGCTGTTTCATGGCCTCAATAGCTTTTTCAGAGCGATATTCTTGAACAAAGCCAACAATTGTATTTAGAATAACAATAGCTCCGATTGTTATTGAATCAACTACAGAATGTTCTATGAAATACGATATCAGCACAGCGACTATCAAGATCATTACAAAAATATCTTTAAACTGATTGATTAGAATCCTAAGAGCCTTAAAACGTGCCTTTTCTTCAATTTCATTAGGTCCATAAATCTCTAACCTTCTTCTCACTTCCTCATCTGAAAGTCCATTAACAGAAGTTTCTAGCTCAGATAGTACTTCGTCAACTGTTTTAGAATGAGGTTTTTCGATGAGTAATGGTTTTGTATCCATAAATGATATCACCAAATCAACATTTTTCTATTTTTAATTAATTTTTTGCGTTAACTTTTGGCAATTGTTTTTCTTTTTTTCCGCAAAATTATTAAAATATTGCTAAAAATCTGTTAGCCAAAAAAAGGTGTTTTGCATGGTTAGAAGCGTTGATGTTAAGATATGGTATGATAATGAGGAAGACCTATGGGTTGCGACAGTTATAGTTACTAGTGGAAGCTACGTGACATCGGTTGAAAAACTATTCTTCAAATCAAAAGAGGAAGCTATGTCATATGCTTTTGATTTATGTAGAAAAATGAGAAGCATGAAGCTACGATGCAATATATCTGCTCCAGAGATAGTAATGCCTATGGAAGCTTAATTGTATAACCCTTAGCAAGTAATGAGAAACATTATTTTCTAAATAATAATATATATAATTATATAATAATATAATAATATATTATTTCTTTTTATAATTCAGACATCTCCAATAA
>JAGGXT010000078.1 GCA_021162905.1 Candidatus Odinarchaeota archaeon
CAATAATTATAATCTTACTAATATATATGATAAAAATTTTAAAAATTGTATCTGTTTATTCTCGAAAAAATAATCGCTTTTATTATTTTTTCAAAAAATTTTTGAAATAGGAAAAGGTTATAGTTTAGCAAGCTTTTATGAAAAATTCATGAGGTAGTCTATTGTGCCATCTGAAGAAAAATTTTCCTTGCCAAAAGCTATTATTGAGGCAAGAAAGCACTACTTGGAGTATGAAAATCCATTTGGTGCCCCTAAGGAAGAGCGTTTTCACTGGGTTACTGACTATGACCTTCCACGGCGACATGAAACAATATTTTTTGCATCTTGTATGAATCCCCTTATGGGCTATGCTGAAAGTTTACTAAAGTACGAGAAAACGTTATCAAAATTAGGTATTGGCATGGACAAGATGATAGCACTAGGAAAAATAGCTCAAAAGCTAAAATTAGATAAAATTATGAGCAGTATTAAATCTCTGAATAAAGAGTATGGTGCAACACTGGCGCATGCAATTGAATTATTAAAAGAAATGGGTATTGAATTTGGATTTCTCTATGAAGAAGAGCCTTGCTGTGGCGGTGGTCTTCACACTTACGGGTTCTTGGAAGATTTTGCTGAGAGAGCTAAGTCTGTTTATCAATTTCTTAAAGACCGTGGTGTTAAACGCATAATAACAATAAATCCAGTTTGCGGAGCAATTTTTAAACATTACTACCCAGAATATGTAGAAGGTTTTGACATCGAAGTAAAGCATATTACTGAAATAATTTTCGAATATATGCAGAAAAATGACATTCGCCTTAAAGATAGTAAAGAAAGAACTGTTGTGTTCCATGACCCATGCTATCTCGCTAGATATATGAATATTACTGAGGAGCCTCGAGAAATTCTTAAACGAATAGATGGGCTAAAACTTGTTGAACCAGTAAACAATAGACTCGCAACAAAGTGTGACGGTGGTGGTGGCGTTGAGGTTGTATACCCAAAACTTGCTAGACGAATAGCAGTAGATCGATATCAAGAACTAGTCGATACTGGTGCCGACTTAGTAGTTACCGCTTGTGCACCTTGTGTTATGATGTTACGAATAGGGCGAGATCTTTTGGGTAGAAATGAAGAGATCATGGATATTGTTGATGTTGTTTATTACGCTATGAAAGGGCAATTGTGAAGTGGTTATCATGTCTCAAGCGTTTAAAGATTTTGAAAAAAATCTTGAGGAAATGCTAAAAAGAGATGATATCATTAAACTTAGAAGTCAAAAATTTAACATTTATAATAAAAATAGAGAAAAAGTCAAGGAGAAATTCAATTCATACGCTCTAGAAAAAGAAGTTAGAGAAATCAGACAGTGGGCATTAGAACATAACGAAGAACTCGTTAAAAAAGCTATGGAAAGCTTTGAAGAACATGGGATTCATGGATTCTTTGCTGAAACGGCTGAGGACGCACGGAAGTATCTCCTAGATGTAATAGGTGATGAAAAAGTTGTGGTTTATTCATCAACAGACCTTATTAATGAAATTGGAATGTTTGAGGAGTTTGAAAAACGAGGAATTACGTATGTACACTCAGAGCTGGCATATAGGATTACTCAACTGGATCCTGATGATATAATTTTCGATAAACCAACTCCTGTGGCGCATAAAACATTAGATAGATTAGTTAAAATAGTTGAGACAAAGCTAAAAGTAAAGCTGCCCGAGAAAACTCCTGAGGCGGTAATAGATGCTGTAAGAGCTGATGTAATGAATTGGATCTCCAAGGCAAAAATAGGAATAAGTGGGGCTAATGCGATATCTGCTGCAGATGGTGCAGTTTTTACCGTATTTGGCTCAGCGAATATAGCCCATATGGCACTTAGGCCGATCTATGTTGTCTTGGCTGGCATAGAAAAAGTATTACCTGATATGAGAGCTGCATTTGCATCAGCCTATCTCCAATCCTTGTATGAAAGTGGTGTTGGTGGTACATCATACTATCTTGCAGTTAGAGGACCAAGTGAAATGGGTCCCATTGTGGGCAAATCTATACGTCCAGCACTAGGATGCAAAGAAATGTATGTTATTCTTTTAGATAATGGTCGAAGGCGAGCAATGAAAGAAGGCTTTGGAGACGTATTAAGATGTATTAGATGCTTTACATGTCATGAATATTGTCCAGTTTACATTGTTGCAGGTCCTGGTGTTGGCTATTGGTTTAAAAAACCTGGATTTGGATATGGTGGCTATCTAGGAGGGCGAGGAATAATTTTAACAGCTTTTGTGTTCGGCCTTGATGCAGCAATAAAGGGCGGGCTTTTTGCTTGTGCTATGTGTGGAAATTGTTATGCTCACTGTCCAATGGAAATAAACGTTCCAGAAATGATAGCTAGGTTAAGGTTAAAAGTAATAAAAAATCATAACTCTTTATATCAAGCTTGAAATGGTTGGAAGTATGATACATGAGAGATGTGTAGCAATGAATGTTGATTATATCAGTCTCTTTGTAGATAGATTAAATAAACGTAATCCTGTATTAGAACCGTTTCTTTTTCATCAACCCTCAACAATTGAATTCATGGAAAAAACAAGAAGTTTTTGGCCAGATGCTCATAGAGATCCTGAACTCATGGCAAAACTCGCAATGGCTCCTGTAAAATATTCTTGTTTTAATGTATATGTTGTTCCATTTGGTATTACCTACGAGGCTGAAGCTTTCGGTGCGTATGTAAAATATGGAAGCAAAACAGCTCCTCCAACTGTCATAAAACCTGTGGATGATGTTTCAAAAATAAAAATTCCTAACGATCCTCTTACTAGTCCGCTTGATATAGTTGCAAAAGCAACTAAAATAATTAAGGAGAATGATAATACCCGTCCAGTAATTGAAAGCATGAGTGGCCCATTTACTGCTATCGCACAAGCACTGGGAATACCTAAAACTATACGATATCTAATGAGTAATGATGATGAGCTAAATACCATTCTTGATGAAGCGACTAAGTTCCTTGTAGAGCTGTATAACTCGCTTATTGAATTTGGTGGGGATATTATAGTAATATTAGAACCCGTCTCCTCACTTATCGGCCCTAAGCGCTTTGAGAAGCTATCAAAACCGTATATTAAAAAACTTATTAATAAAGTCAAAGTACCTGTTATACTCCACATATGTGGTAATGCGACTCCGCTATTAGAGAAGGTATTACAGATATCTCCAAATGCCTTCAGCTTTGATCATAACACCAATCTTAAAGAAGCCGTTAATATTCTAAAGGGCAAGGTACTTCTAGTTGGTAATATTGACCCGGTTAGTGTACTCTGGAGAGGAACTAAAGAAGAAATCTATGAGAAAACTAAGAAGGCATTAGAAGAGGGAATCGATATACCTGCACCAGGATGCGGATTGGCTATAGAAACTCCGATTCGAAACTTAGATATATTTTGCAAAGCAGTAAATGATTATAGAAAAGAAAAGGGCTGAAGCATTTTACTCAATAATTTTTATTTTATTATTTAAATCATCAGCTTGTACTAATGAATATACGTATCATATTAACTTAAGGCTCTCTAAGAAATTTCTAAGACTATATGCCTTTACCTTATCATCTTTCTTACTTAAGCTTTGAAGTTTTTTATCACCAGTAATTATGGGAATATCATATAATAGTACAACCGCTACAAAATGGGCATCATCACCTTTTATTAATTTCTCAGCGAGCTCAAGTAATGATTCATATACGTTCATAGGTATCCAAATAATAGGCAATACGGAAATAAAAGTATCAACCTCTTTAATAGAATAATTAAGTTTATTAATAAGATTTCTCCTTAACTCATCTTTACAGATTTCTGGAGCTATTAGTGTCACCTTTCCTTCAAGTGCAGCAAATATCAGTTTGCCAGCAAGAGAAAAAGGATCATACGCTGCAGAAAAAATGACATTTGTGTCAATCACCGCCTTTTTCTCTTTCTTTAGCAATTTCAATCACCAATATTTCCTCTGGAAGAAGTTCATCTAAATCAATTTGTTTTTCTTTCACGCGTTTTCTAAAGAATTGACTTGCCTCTAGAAATTTTATTTTTTTATATTGAGTGATCATCTTTTTCAGTAACTCATCGATACTTTTTACATTTTCTTCTATTTTCAATCTCAGAAGCTCTTTACGAGTTTCATTAGAAACCGATATAGTGCCCATGTTCGTCACCAGCTTAACTATAGTGTTTAAAAATCCTATTTATGTAAAATTATATCTTTACATATTTATATTTTTGTAAAAATATTGGGAATAGATTTTCATGCTTGTAAATTTGCAGGACGTTGAATTAATGTCCGATTTGAGTTTAACTCGCGTCTTTGGCATAATATTTAAGGTCCTCTTGAGATGAATGTTCCAAAAGTTTTAAGAAGACATGATATAGAAAAATAGGAGCATATACTATTCATTTAACCCTTGAATGACTCTGAAAATAAAGATAAAAAGGTGATATAAATACCTCTCTACATAAAACCACATTTTTCCCAAAGCGACTGTGCGATTTATCTGCCTTTTTCTAATATCTCCTCCCTGTTAACGGTTGTCACCTTTCCGTCTTTGACAACCATTTTTCCGTTTACGAATACCATATCTATATTCTTTGGGCTTATAGAGTTGGCCAATATTGGATACATATTTCGATAAGGTACCGTATTAGCATGGTTCAGATCAATTATTACAAGATCAGCTCTCTTACCTGGAGAGATGCTTCCTATTTCATTTTGCAAACCTAATGCTTTAGCACCATTTATGGTAGCCATTTCCAAAGCCGTTTTTGCTGTAATAGCAGAGGCTCCCTTATTTAGCTTGTGCAAAAGTAATGTTGTTCTTATGACATTAAACATGTCCTGAGTGTAACTCCCGAGCCCATCAGTACCAAGACCTACATTTACGCCCATTTCCAGCATATCAACAACTGGTGCTATACCAAATGATAAGTTCATGTTACTCATAGGATTATGTGCCACACTTGCCTTTTTCTCAGCAAGAGTTTTAATATCTGTCTTATCTACCCAAACTGCATGAGCCACTATAGTTTTAGGTCCTATAAGGCCAAGCTGATTATAATACTCAGTTTCTGAAACAAACTTTTTCCACATCACTGAGTCATTTGATGCTTGTGTACCAGCAGAGTGAATGTGTATCCATAGATCCAATTCCTTTGCCAATTCTGAAGCTTTCACTAGTGTTTCCTCGGTTGTCATTCCAAAACCTACTGGTGCTATGTCTACTCTTATTCTTTCCTCTGGCTTGTTCCAATTCTCACGGAATGTCTTAAATCTCTTTAGCGACTCATCCGGATCTTTGATAATGTATTCTGGTGAATTGTAATCGATGATTCCCCACGCTAAAACTCCTCGAATTCCAACATCTTTAAATGCCTCTGCTATACCTTCAATGCAATCCCATTCTGTGTGGAAATAATGTGTATCAGCCACTGTAGTTGTTCCAGATTCTAGCATCTCTATCGTTGCAAGGTATGTTGCATATTTCATGACCTCTTTACTAATATACCTGGCTATTGGAAAAACATACTTGTTATCCCAAATAGCATAAGGTACGTCACTTATTATATCTTTGAGAAGAATTTGATAAACATGGCTATGTATGTTCACAAGCCCTGGCATGACAGCTTTTTTAGTGAGATTAATCTCAATATCTGGTTTCCCCACTTTTAAAGCATCATCGTAACTTTTTCCCACATACTCAATTTTATTTTCCCTTATAACTAAATGCCCATTTTCTAGGATTCCTATAGAGGGATCCATAGTCACAATAATTCCATTTTTTAATAACGTTATTTCACCCATAGTCTCACCATGAAACATAATTTTTGTTAAACATATAAAATCTCTATTAATATTTTTTAATATATTTTCAATAAAAGTAATTAAAAATGAAGGGAGATAGTTTACTGTTGCAATGATATTTTATAAAAAATGCTATTGATTAATAAATCAAAAGCTATGGTGAAATTTAATGAAAAATTTTTGGATTAAAAGTAAACCTATAAAAATTGGGAAATTATATTTTGGAGGGGTGCCTGAAAACCCAATAGTTATGGTAGGAACCGTTTTTGATATCGATGATAAAGCTGTCATCGACCATAAGAGAGGTATTTTTGATAAAGAGTCGGTTAAGAAGGACATTGAAGTTGCAGATAGCTTAGCTTCGGAGTTAGGACTTGGACATACAATAGACGTCTTGGCTGAGAGTCCGGAGGCTATGGTTAATTACTTATCCTTTATCTTCGAAATAACCGAATCTCCTATTATGATAGATGGTACTACTGCAGAGGTTAGATTAGCAGGGACTAGGTATGCATATGAGGTTGGAGAAATCGATAGAATAATATATGATGCAATTTCTCCCGATACTCCAGATGAGGAACTATATGCGATTCGAGAGTATAAGGTCAAAACATCGGTGTTTTATGCATTAAATCCCTCTGACTTTACTCCAAAAGGACGTATTGAGATTATAAAAAGGAAATTATTTGAGTGTAAGGAAAAATCTGGGGTTTCACAGTTTTTAATTGATACCGTTGTATTTGATGCACCATCTGCAGGATTAGCTGGTGCGACATTTAACTATGTAAAGAAGGAATTTGGATTTCCAACTGGTAACGCTCCATTGAATGCAACATGGATGATTAAGGATACATGGCCATATTCAAGGGAGGCGTATATTGGGTTTGAAATATCACTACTAACGTTTTTACAAACAATGGGTGCAGATTATCTTTTCTATGAAAGGCCAAAAATGGCTCCTTACATCTTCCCATCCATGGCTACAATTAATGGCATACTGGCATATATTCTAAAAATGACAGGTGAGTCTATAAAAATGGAAGAAGATCATTCTCTTTACCGTTCTCTAAAGAAAATATGTGGAAAATAGATATATGTGAGGGTTTTTTAATAACTTTAATTACTCCGTGCTCGACATATTCCTTTATGATATATACCTCTTCTGATAATTTGTTTTTCTACTCAAGTTCTAATCAAAAAAGATATATATTAATACCATGGTATATACCATGGTGATTTACTTATGATAACTACAAAAGTTGATAAAATGGGTCGCACGGTTATACCTAGCAAAATTAGAAAACTACTAAACCTAAAAGAAGGAGACCTTATTGAATGGATCATTGAGAATAATAAAATTGTTATTAAAAAATACTTACATATAGATAAAACCGTTATAGAAAATCGTTTTAACCTCCTTAAACAGAAGGCACCAAAATGTTTCACTGAAAAAGAGGATGAGGAGGAAGATAAGTGGGCATCGAAAGAGTGGGCTCTAGCAAAGCTTGGGCTCTAGGTATAGTAGATATTGGACCTGTAGTTTTAAGTCATTGCGAAAATCCTGCAAAAGACGAAGCAATAGATTTCATGAAAAAGGTAATTTCTGGTGAAATTAATGCAATAATTCCTTTAACTGCATTTATTGGAGCTTATCACGTTATGACACGATATTTGAGAATAAATCGTAAAGAAGTTGCTGATGAATTATTAACTACGCTAGAATTAAGATCTCCCGTATTTTTTGGAGATTTATCTATTGGTGAAACTATAAGTGCTATTAGAAATGCATTTAATTTCAATATTAATGGATGGGATGGATATTTAGTAGCTTTAGCGGAAAAAATAGGAGCTTCAATCATTTACACGATCGATAAGAAACTAACAAAAGTAAAACATTTAAGTATCATAATTCCTATAAGTGAAAAAACACTGAGAATATACCACGATTGGCTATCAGCTCATATTAAATGAAATTTTTCAGTTAAAGAGGATTTTCTCATAAAATACTAAAAATAGAAAGTGATAAAAATATTTATTACTTTTCGGTGGTAATGAGATGTTACCTATACCATAACTGTTTCCTCAATTCTGTTCTTCCAGCTTTTTCTACCAGATCATCTGCAAGTTCTTGGACTTTCCAAATGAGTTCTTGTTCATCAACGCCCTTTATTACACGATTTTCCATTATTATGTTTCCATCTACGATCACTGTTTCCACGTTCCAGCTCTTACCACAGTAAACGACCTGTGATAGTGGATTATTAACAGGTCTCATTTGAATATTGTTTAAATCGAAGATTATGATATCTGCTTTCTTACCTTTTTCAATAGAACCTATTTCGTTTTCCATTAAAACGGCTCTAGCACCATCAATGGTAGCCATTCTTAGGACTTGTTTTGCAGTGATAGCCTGAGGATCAACCCTAGCAACTTTATGCAATAATGCTGTGGCCTTTATAAGCTCCATGAAATCTTGGCTGTTATTTGAAGCGGCACCATCAACACCCAAGCTTACCACAATTCCATTCTTTAGAAATTCTGGCACAGGAGCAACTCCAGAAGCCAAATACATGTTGCTAATTGTATTGTGTGAAACTTTAATGTCCTTTTCCTTCATGATTTTAATATCCTTCTCGTCCATCCAGACGCAATGTACACCTAACACGTCTGGACCGAGAAACTCGGGGAGTTTTTCATAATAGTATTGGAGTGGGGATGTACCAAACTGCTGCTTCCACTGCTCTACCTCACGCTTTGATTCATGGAGATGTATAGTGATTCC
>JAGGXT010000284.1 GCA_021162905.1 Candidatus Odinarchaeota archaeon
GTAATGATTCTTCGTTCAGAAACTTGGTAGCATCCTTCATATCCTCTATGAAGTATTTGTTTACGTCGGATATAAGTTCTATATCTTTGTCACTTAATGTTATTATTCCTATTATTTCTGGTGGGAGGCCTATTGAGTATAATGATGCTGTAAATCTGATAGCTCTTGGAAGTTTTATTTTTCCCATGTTTCTTGAATATCCAAACAGGCCAATGTGGAGCTTTCTTTTTCGTCTATCTGGAACGAATTTAGCGATTGAATTTATCAAGTTACTCAGGTATTCAATTTGCTTGGTATATTCTTCAGTGAATTTTTCAATTATCTGTAGGACTCTATCGAATTCAAAGTATATGGGTTTACCTCTTTTTCTGAATTTTATTTCGTTGATGGCATTTCTTATGATATCAGGGGAATAGTCATATTTAAAAGCTGATTGTACTGTGAATGTTTGAACGCTTGGGTATCCGCTTAAGCAGTTTTCAATGTTAGTTGGTTTGAAGTTTCCTCTGAAGGGTGGAGACCCAACACCAATGATTGGATATATTTCGACAGATATTTTTTCTGAGAGTTCCCAAAGTTTTATAAGTGCTATTTTGTTCAATAAAACTGCTGAAACAAGGCCGTAGTTTAGAGCAGGATCGCTTCTGGCCAAGAAGACACGAATATACTCAAAGTTTTTATCCTTAAGGTATTCTTCTATGATCTTGTCAGAAACCAACATAGATTCCTTATTTTCTATGAGAGGAATAACTTCTATTTCCTCAGGCTTAAATTCGCCAACCCAATCTTTTATTTTTACGTCTCCTGGGTAGAATTTGTATTCTTGAACACCAGCAACATATTTTTTGTAGTAATAGTAGACGCGATTTATTTCTTGTGCAGAGGTTGTCATAGGAAGAATAACCTCAAATATTGGCACTATGTTTTCATCACCGTAAAATATCTGAGCTACATCTGATGATCGTGGTATACTTTCAAGGGTTTCAATGAGAACTTTCCCTTCGGTTTTTTCAATTGTTGGATTTGGAACACGATAAGTGATGAATACGTCCTTTCCGAGGATATTTTTTCTGAAAAAGTCACCATATCTGGTTAATAATTTCTTTACAACGAAGATATCAACCTCTTTGCCCTCATAGTCCCACATTTGTTCATCTATACCAAGGTGAGCAAAAGCATAATAGGCTTCAGTAATTTCATCTTCTCCTCCAAGAGCAGAATCTCTGGCGAAGAAGGGTATATTCACATTGTCAGGATGTTGAGTGCTCATAACTCGGGGTATTTTTAATCTTCTCACATTACATCCCAAAGTAGTAATGTATTTACACTATTTAATTTTACCAAAAAAAAGCAACATCAATGTCAAATATTTTTAATTTATCCGAAACTTTCGAACAGGATTTATTTAGCTCGCGAATCTTTTTCAATTTTTGTACCTCTTCTTGCTGGTTTTATATTGAGACATATATTATAATTATATTAGAGATAGAATAGATTTGAGTCATATCGCTATGGTTTCATAAGAGATGTCTCCTAGCCCAATTTCATAGCTATATCTTATATGTGGAATATCCTCGGGTGTTAGATTTGCAAGTTCCGAATTTACCGTTTTAAGTAGTGATAAACCAAAGGAGTCCAAAGCAACCGGGTCTGTACCAGCAAACATGTATCCCAAAGGTACTGGCTCTCCGCCATGTCTTATTTCTTGAGCTTTAATAGTAGTGATTATGGCATCCACTATATGTAGATTTGTTCTTATTATGCTATTTGCTTCTCCTATTGCGCGATCAATTCTTTTTAACTTAGTGTGTATCATTATTCTTTCCCTTGTGGAGAAGTACCCTATTATATTTTTAAGAGCACAAGTTATTTTGCAGATGAAATGCGTTTTGAGAACTGGAAGTGCGATAATGTAATCAAATTGAAGAGGAACCGTAGACATCTTAATCTTATAGCCTCTTTCTGATTTTAATACTTTCATTTCATGGTCATAGAGATTGAGAAATGGAACGTTATATTTTCTAGCAACTTGAACTAAAGGATGCTCACGAAAGATTTTATCTTTGGGCCTAAAATCAAAGGCGGGGCCGTCGCCAACAACCACTTCTTTTCCTAGTTTTGTAAGAAATTCTAAAACACAATCAAGAGTTTCTGGGTGTGTCGTTGTAGGGTAAGGTTCAATGGAAACTAGATTAGGTTTAACGAATATTCTCTCTGCGTTTCTAAGATCATTACTGAACATGTTTAAAATCTTAGTAATAAACTCTCTTCTGTTTTCAGTTTTGCTTACATAAATTCTAGCTGGCATACTTAACCCACTTAATCAAGTATATGACTTTATTCAGGCATGTATTAATTTTGTCAACTATCTATTTAAGTTAATGGAATTTTTATAGTTCACTAAACATCAAGTAATTGTGTTACCAACTACAAAACTCTCAAAAACTTCAAAATTCGAATAAGTGTTAGGGGGCAAATTTAAATATATCTATATTTATTCTCCCTAACACTTTTCTAATTTCTCTGAAGTGGAAGAAATTAGTTACTTTCATGCATTTAGTGTTTTAAAAATTGAGTTAATTTATGTGTTAAAATATGAGAGAATTAAAAAGAAAATAGAGATTATGATATCGTTTATAACAGTAAGTTTGCTAAGAAGTGTATGATCATGGGCGCATAAAGTGTATCTGTTTTTTCGTAAGCATATACCATGATTAAACCGAAAATAAATGCATGTAAGGCCCAGTACAGTGCGGAGACTAATGGAAAGTTCGGCAACATCAAAAAGTGGACGGTATGCCTAATACCGAAGAAGAATGTAGAGACTATTGTGGAAACAAGTATACCGTACTTCTTTTTCATTTCACCGTATAAGTATCCTCTATATAGCAGCTCTTCGCCTATCGGAGCCCATATGATTACATAAATTGCATAAATCAATATCGCATCGAATGTTGATATCCCAAATTTTAATCCAGCAGCAGTTGCCAGCTCAACGAGCGCAGCATTTAAATCAAAGTAGGGATTATTTTTTAATCCTGAGCTTTCCAGAATCAAAGCATATAGATTATCCATGATGAGTGAATAAGCAAAGGCAGCGATCAATGCTACTATAAAGAACTTTAATTTCTCATCCTTAAAGATTTCAGTAATCCTTCCAAATTTATACGATTTTGTGTAAAGCGGAATAATTATTGCTAGAGCTGAATATATTAGAAAGTATGGAGCCCAGGGGACAAAGTATAAACTTTCAATGGCGACAATAACTGTGAGAACTATAGTTACTAAAATCGCCATGTTAGGATCTTTTAATTTCTCAACACTCATCCCACTGATTCCTCCAAGAAATTTTAATGAAAAATATAGTATAAGTAGTATTATATTAGGTTTCTCATTAAGTTGAATAGTTATAGTCATCATCTTGGATTAAAATAAAGAAAAAATGAATTATTTAAAAATGACAAGAAGCGGAGTCTTCGTGTAAAAGGTAGTTGCACCATTTTGTTCAAAAGTTTGTGTTACAAAACAAGTTTAGCACACATAGGTGTTTCAACATTTATTGAGAGTTAGTTCTTCCACATAAGTTGATCCGGGGTTATTTCTATAATTCTTGGTTTTTCTAGTTCATCTCCTTATAGGTGAGTAGATCATTATCAGCCATATCTCTCACAACTAAGAAAAATAGAAACTCGTTATTGACCTCCTCCCCGCATTAAAGTGCGGAGAATCCTAAGATTCCCCGGCGGGGAGGTTCGACCATCCTCCACCGGGAAAAATCCCAGTAGAGTGGCCTGGGCCGGGCCATCGGCCCGTTAGGGCTATCCCGCAGAAACGCGGGATTCACCCGTATTGGTGCTCTCTTATGTGCGATATTAAAGGCGGCCACACAATCCGCATGAGCCACGAAACCACAATTCTTACAAATAAACAGCCCCCTGTACGGCCTATTCTCGCGACTATTATACTCACACACCGGGC
>JAGGXT010000056.1 GCA_021162905.1 Candidatus Odinarchaeota archaeon
AATATTAATGAAAATTGAAAATACATGATTATAGTTTATTGTTCATACAACTACCAATACGAAGATGATAAACATGAATAACGATTTGAAGGAATTAAAGGAAAAGATCTTTAGAGAAATTAAGAGAGATGTTGTTGTTAATTTCTTAAAGGATGTCTTATCCACACCAAGCGTCTCTGGCAACGAACTTGAAGTCGCTAAGGTGTTTGAAGAATGGTTAAAAAAATATAATATAAAGTATGATGTGGTTGCAGCAAGAAAGGAAAGCCCAAACATTATTGCTTATCTTGAGGGTGAAGGGAAGCAACCAACACTCTTGTTTAATGGCCACATGGACACCGTTCCAGAAGGCGATTTAGATAAGTGGAGTGTTGATCCCTACGGTGCGGTTATAAAGGATGATAGAATTTATGGTCGTGGAGCAACAGATATGAAATCAGCTCTTGTTGCAATGACTGTAGCAGCAGGTCTTTTAAATTATTTTGAAGTTCCACTAAAAGGGAGTTTGAAGATATCATATGTCTCAGACGAGGAACCAGGTGGTGAGTACGGAACTCTCTTTCTGCTAAAGAATGGATACCTTGATGCAACATATGGGATCGTCGGGGAACCTTCACACTTGGATATAGTAATTGCCCATAAGGGTGTCGTCAGATTTAAATTAATTACAAAGGGTGTTGCAAAGCACGCAGCATATGTAGAAGAAGCAGTAAATGCTGTAGAAAAAATGGCTAAATTGATAGTAGCTATATCTAATATGAAGTTTGATGTTGAAGAACATCCACTGCTTGGCCATCCAACAATTTGCGCCGGTAGCACAATAAAAGGAGGGACAGCAATTAATATAGTACCAGATCGTTGTGAGGCTACATTTGATATTCGTACAATACCAGGGCTATCATCTGATGATGTTTATAAAGTCCTTGAAGAAACAATTAGGAAAGAGAAGGAAAAGGATCCAGAAATCGATGTAAGAATAGAAAAAATCCTTGTTGGAGAGGCAAGCGAGGTAAAGAGAGATAGTGCCATTGTAAGATTTGCCGAGGAGTCTGTAATTGAAGTCCTAAACCGGAAGCCAAAAATTATGGGTTGCTTGCCTGCATGTGATGCAAGATTCTTAAACCATGCGGGAATACCAACAATCTGTGCATTTGGCCCAGGCGGTGATGACTGTAATCCCCATGGTTATGATGAATTTGTGAGTATTTCAGAGGTCATAGATGCTATTAAGGTTTATGTGAGTGTGATACTGAAGGCCGTAGGTGTAAAGATGTAAAAACTTAGGTGGACAGTATGTACACAGAAAAGGTATTCTATAAAGATTCATATCTAACCACAATTTCAGCTCATGTTATCTCATGTGGTACTGATGAGAACGGGCTATATGTAATCTTAGATAAGACAATAGCTCATCCAAAAGGAGGAGGACAACCCTCCGATAGAGGATACATAGAACTTGAAAAGGAAAGGTTTCCTATTTTAGATGTTGTAGATGATGATGGTACGGTAAAGCATTACATTAAGACGGAAAGGAAAATTGATGACTTCAAAGATAAGGACGTGATACTTGTTATTGATTGGAAATATCGCTTAAGAAATATGCAGTATCACACAGCATTACATATACTCTGGAGATCCACTATAAATGTTTTGAAAAATCCAGAGCTCGTTTCTTCTGCAATTACTGAAAAAAATGGATATCTTGTATTTAAGTATGAGAGAGCTATATCCAAAGATGAATTAAAGGAAATTGAGAACTTGACGAATAAAGTAATTTCGGAGAATAGAAATGTCAAAATAAGATGGTATGATCCGTCTGAGTATCCAGGATGGAAAGTAGATCCAATAACCAATAAGGTTAGAGCAATTGAGGTTGAAGATTGGGATATAACGCCATGTGGAGGGACTCACGTCCTTCACACGGCCGAAATAAGGTTAGTTAGAGTAATAGACTTAGAGAAAATGAAAAAAGGTGTGTTCAAGCTGAAAATTCTAGCAGGCAATGATGCAATAACTACATCCTTAGCCCATGAAGAGAAGTATCTTGCCCTAAGGAAAGAAGTATCTACAGATGATATAGTAGGCTATCTTAAGAAGATAACAAGTGACCTAGAGAATTGTAAGAAAGAACTATTAAGTTATCAGTTTGAGTTTAAGTATAACGAGTTAAAGACAAAGTTGGATAATTTCAAAGTCTCAGGTTACTATGTCATATTTGAAAAGATGGATATCGATCCGAATACGCTAAGGAACCTTACAAAGAGATTAACATCTGAATATGAAAACATGATCGCAGTACTTGTAACTACAAAACCAAAAATAGTAGTTGTCGGCTCAAAATCAAGAAATATAAAAAATGAAAAAATCAATATGAGGGAAATCGTTGCAGAAATATCCAAGAAACTTGGTGGAGGTGCTGGAGGCGACAAGTTCTTCGCAACTGGTGGAGGAAAGTCTATAGATAAGGTTGATATCGCTCTCAAAGAGGCCCGGGATAAGATTACTCAGGTAATTAGCTAATTATTGGAGATACTAGTTTGAACTGGAATACGTCAACAAGACCCATATCTGTTATTCCGTATGCTGGAATTGCTGGAAGTATTGTAAATGCCAGTGTCATAAATGGTGATGTAAGCTTACATCCTAAATCACTAGCCAGCTTATGGAGATTTTCCAGCATCTTTTTAACCTTTTCACATGGTTCTGGTGACATGAGTCCAGCAATTGGCAAGGGTAAATCGCCTAGTACCTTTCCGTCTTTGACGACAACCATACCTCCTCTGATCTTAATTAAGTGGTTAGCAGCAACCATCATATCTCTGTTATTAGTTCCAACAATTGATATGTTATGATTATCATGAGCCACAGTTGTTCCAATAGCTCCTTCTTTAAGGCCAAAGCCGCTTACGAATCCAAGGCCGATATTTCCAGTTGCTTTGTGTCTTTCAATTACAGCTATCTTTAGTATATCTTTTTCAGGATCAACTTGAATCTTATAGTCTACAATTGGAAGTTCTGCCTCAAGAGCATCCTTAAGGAGTGTACCATCTTTAACTCCAATTACTCTTACCTTTGCAGTTCCCTTCTCTTTGCTATGTTTAATGTCAAAATCTGTCTCTGTTAGCTCTCTACCAACATTAATTGTATTTGTTAGCCAATCAGGATAGTCTGGGAGTGGTATGTCCTTTACCAACTTACCATTTTCTACGTAGAGTTCACCATTAGCAACTACAAATTTTATATCTATCTTGTCCAAGGAGCTGACAGCTACAATATCAGCATATCGACCTGGAGATATGCTACCGACAAGATGGTCTATATTGAAGTGTCTAGCGGGATTAATTGTTGCCATTTGAATAGCATCTATTGGATCTACACCTTCACTTATAGCATATCTAATCTTGTAGTCCATATGACCTAGATTTGCTACATCAATAGGTGTTTCATCGTCGGTAACAAGCATGCAGCGATGAGTTGGCATTTTATACTCTGTGATTAGCTTAATTACTCCTTTAAGGTCATGTGAAACGGATCCTTCTCTAATCATTATATCAATGCCAACTCTGAGTTTCTCCAGAGCTTCCTCTGCTGTGGTGGATTCATGATCCGATCGAATACCTATTATTGAATATGCTATCAAGTTTCTACCGCGTGTAGCAGGTGCATGGCCTTCAAGTATTTTTGACTTAGCAATTGTATATCCTACCGCTTTTAACAAGTCAGGATTTTTCTGAACTATTGAAGGAACAATAACTTCAGCTAACCCAACGGCTTCCTCCCAAGTTAGGGCTTCTTTAATGTCTTCTGGTCCAACTACAGCACCAGTCGTCTCCATGCCAGGAGCAAATGGTATATGTGATGGGACTTTCCAGAATGCTTTTACGGGGGTCTTTTTAGCTTCATCAAGAACATATCTAATTCCTTTTAAGCCAAGAACAATACCAACCTCGTGAAGATCGGTAATTACAGCGGTTGTACCATGCGGAAGAACAGCTTTAGCAAATTGAGTATATGCCATCATACTACTCTCTATGTGAATATGAGCATCTATAAATCCTGGAATGAGTATTAGACCCTTAGCATCTATAATCTTTGTATGATCATCAGTAGTCGGTAATTCAGGGCCGACATATACTACTCTATCCTTGTAAACACCTACGTTGGCCTCATAGATTTCTCGTGTATGGACATTAAGTATCTGCCCGTTTTTTATAAGAAGATCAACTGGAATTTTCCCTAGAGATGCATCAATTAGGTCTTCATACATTTTATTACCCCCAAAAATAAAAAGAAAATAAAATAAATCACTTTCTGGCGAACTGCTTGTTCAACATATATATTACGACAATAAGTGCAATTATTATAATCGCATCAGCTATGTAATCCCATGGATGAAGGTTTGCAAGTAGCTTTCTGCCCTGCTGGTATCCCAAGCGAATTGCAATAGCAATGATTATGAGTACAAGGAGTGCTATATACCATTTTGTAGCTTCTTTTCCTTCGCTCATCCTTTTATCCCTCCTCTACGTACTCTTCTCCACCCTTCCAAGACCACGTTGGTCTCATGAAGTCAGGAGCGTATTCGATTGCAAGGGAAACGACTAATGAGATAAGTATCGTGTCTGCTAGAGCACCGCCACCAAACCAAGCAATCATCATCATTGGCCAGAATGGGAAGAAACCAAATACAAATGCTAAAACTCCAATAAGGTAAGGCCATGTCCATAGATATTCAATTAGAAATACTGTAAACCAAAGGAGGACATGCCGCTTAATTCCTTTAAGGGCCCATATCTTCTTCACAACAGGTGAAAACAATAGTGCCCATACAGAGAAACCAACGAGGTCAACTATTGGAATACCAGCAGGTATAGCACACAGAATTGCGATTATAAGGCCAACATAGGGCCCACCAGCAAAAGTACCAATTGCTAAGAATGCTGGCCTCATGTCAAAAACTATTGGAGGATATAATGGGATAACCAAACCTAAAGCTCGCCAAGCGAATGCAAGACCTCCAAGGGAAACAGCAATTCCTATTTGCCTAGACGTTAACAAGGGACGCCTTTTACTTATTTCTCCAGTCATATTATTCACCTAAAGGTATTACATCATTTATAATAATGCTAACTACTTCTATTTATAAT